>JANMBW010000301.1:0-2636 GCA_031360565.1 Polaromonas sp. | reverse complement strand
CCCCAGGGGAACTTGCTTGCAAACCGTTGCAAAAATTTTGCCGCCGTGATGGCGCCACCCGCCCGGCCCGCCACGTTGGCCACATCGGCAAAATTGGTTTTCAGGCCTTCCGCGTAGTCATCGTCCAGCGGCATGCGCCAGCACAGATCGAGTGAAGACTCCCCGGCGTCCAGCAGTGACTTGGCCAAAGCCTCGTCACTGGCAAACAGGCCACTGCGCACATTTCCGAGCGCCACCACACAGGCTCCGGTAAGCGTGGCAATGTCCACCACCGCTCGCGGCTTGAAGCGCTCTGCATAGGTCAGCGCGTCACACAACACCAGCCTGCCCTCGGCATCGGTATTGAGAATTTCAATGGTCTGGCCGCTCATGCTGGTCACCACATCACCGGGCTTGACAGCGCGTCCGTCAGGCATGTTTTCGCAAGCGGGGATCAAGCCAACGACATTAATCTTCGGTTTCAGTTCAGCCAGCGCGCGAAAGGTGCCCAACACACTCGCCGCACCACACATGTCAAACTTCATTTCATCCATTTCAGCGGCTGGCTTGATGGAAATGCCGCCGGTATCAAAGGTGATGCCTTTGCCCACCAGCATCACAGGTGGTTCGGCCTTTGCAGCACCGTCATATCGCAGCACGATGAACCGGAGCGGCTCATCCGAGCCCTTTGCCACCGCCATGAAAGCGCCCATGCCCAGGGCGGCGACGTCTTTGGGGCCAAAAATCTCAACCTTAATCCCCGGCAACTTCCCCAATTCCCTGGCTGCGCCGGCCAGTAAGGTGGGCGTGGCATGGTTGGAGGGACGATTGGCCCACTCTTTGGCAAATGCCAGCCCCTTCACCAGCGCCACACCTTCTTCAAAAGCCGGCTTGGCGATGGCCGCAAGGGGCACCGCGACTGTCACCTTTTCGACGCCGGCAGGCGGCGACTTGGATTTGGTGGAGCTGTACACATAGCCCCCTTCGCCGCATGCCATCACGGCTGTCCGGATTCGAGCTTCTGGCTCCCGCAAGGCATGCAAACTGAGCACCATGCGTCGCGAGGCACCGGCATGGCCGTTTTTAAAACTGCTCATCGCCGTACCCACCGCCGTGCGTATTGATTTTGCGCTGCAGTCGCCAGCGCCCACCAGCACCAGTCGGGTGGCCGTTATGCCCGACATGCGGTAGCAGCTGAGGAGTTTTCCTGTCTTGCCGTCAAAGTCGCCAGATTTGATCGCCAGTTTCGCCATGCTGGTGGCTGGATCATCGCTGTCGCCCAAAGCCTGCGCGTCCTCGGGCACCAGCAGCACCAGGACCTCACATTTTTCGGTACATAGGCGGGCAGGAGTCAATGTTTTGAGTTCAAAGTCCATAATTCAGCTCAGTCAGATCAGCAAGTGAAGAAATAAAACGCAGCCGCGCACCTTTTTTGTCGATGTTATTCCAATCTTCCATTCGCAGAGAGCTGGGGCGCAGCTTTGGGGCCACGCTGGTGGTGTTGATCACCATCGTCTTGACCATCGTGTTGATTCGTACGCTGGGTCAGGCCTCTCGCGGCGTGATCAACCCGCAGGATGTCATGCTGTTCATGGCCTATGCCACCCTGGGCCGGCTTCCCACCATCCTGACTCTGTCGCTCTTTATTGCCATGGTGGGCACCTTGTCCCGGATGTACCGCGACAGTGAAATGGTGATCTGGTTCACCAGCGGCGAGAGCCTGATGAGCTTTCTCAAGCCACTGTTTCGATTTGCCTGGCCGGTTTTGCTGATCATCCTGGTGGCGTCCTTGTTTGTCTGGCCCTGGACCAACCAGCAGACCCGAGACATGCAGGAGCGCTACGGCAACCGAAGCGACCTGGACCGGGTTGCTCCGGGTCAGTTCCAGGAATCATCCAACGGCACACGGGTGTTTTTCATCGATCGGGAGACTTCCATCGATCGCAAGTCGACCAACAGCGTGTTCATCGCTGCGACCGAAAAAGGCAAAAGCTCCATCACCACCGCCCGATCGGGACGGATCGACTCATCTGCTGAAGGCCAGATGTTGATCCTTGAAAACGGCCAGCGGATTGAAAATGAAATTGGCCAGTCGGCCATGAAAGTCAGCGAGTTTGCGCAATATGGCAGCCAGATCGGCAACGCGGCGCCCCTTAACACCGGTATCACCGACGCCAAGCTGCTCCCGGTACTCGAACTTCTGGTCGCACCGACGCCAGCGAACACGAGTGAGTTGGCCTGGCGACTCGGCCTGGGGCTGGCAGCAGTGAATTTTGTGGTGCTGGCCGTCGCGCTTGCGCATGTCAATCCACGCGGTGGGCGCAGCGGCAATCTGGCCTTTGTGGTGCTGACTTTTCTGGTCTATAACAACCTCATCAACCTTGGGCAGAGCTGGATTTTCAGCGGTGCCATCAGCTTTGGCCTTTTTCTGGCCTTGCTGCATGGCGGCGTGTTGTTGCTGGCACTGATCTGGCTGGCCAAGCGCAGTGGCAACTGGACGCTCGTCCCAGCGCTGCGAGCGCGCGTGCGCCGGCCGCAGTCGTCGGCTACCGGCAACCCGTCATGAAAACCATTCGGCGTTTGGTTTACGGCGAGGTTCTGCGTTCCATCACCTTGGTGGCAGTGGGATTTTTGGCTCTTTTTTTGTTTTTTGATCT
>JANMBW010000279.1:0-3141 GCA_031360565.1 Polaromonas sp. | reverse complement strand
CCGACTGACGCCGTTTGGCCTGAAGCAGGCATAAATGGGTAAACCGCTCCCAGAACCAGCGTTGCTAGAGCGAACCACCTCCCAATTTTCAGACCTGACTGCATGGACAACACGTTATTTAGAGAAGACTTATGGAACTATGTTAATTCGCTGAAGCATGACTATTGGATTCACCACCACCATCGTCTCAATCAAAGAAAGAATTAATTGACAAACCAGCCCGTCAGTAGCGATCTTTATCGGGCCAACGATGCGATGAGCCCTCTTCTTTATGCTTTTTAGACCTGTTTGCCTAATTTATTATTCTTGACATGATATTAAGAAGCTCCTTAAAATTTGGCTTCAGTCGAAAAGTGGGCGCTCCATAGCGCTTCAAACCACATCGAGAAGGGCGTCCCGAGAGTTCAAAACCGGTGACTGCCTTTCAAAAAACATTCGCCAATCATCAGGTTTGACGGCGACCCGATCAATACTGGCCCAGTTCCCGAGTTGGGGCCTGTGCAAGAAAAGGATTGTGATGACCACACTCACGAGACAAGCAGTCAGGCAAGCCCTGACCCGGCATTTCAGGAATATCCGAAGCAGCCTGGCCAACACGGCTGATGACATCGCCCAGGGCTTTTTTGAAATCACCCATAACGGTTTCGCCCTGCTCGGCCTGGCCGTTGTCTTTGGCGTCATTACCCTGATTGCCCGGCCCGACCTGCGCGATGCTGGCGAGACCAAGCTGACGGCCTGGTTGCAGCAGCGCCAACTGGCGGTTACAGGTTTTACCGAGCCGACTGCGATCGATCGCGCAACCGCTGCCAACCCGCATGACTTGCCCAAACAACAAGCCGCGCTGGCTTTCTGGCTGGGCCGCAAATATGGGGTGGCACCCGAACCGCTGAGCGTACTGGTGTCTGCCGCGTTCGAAATTGGTCAACAAGCCAAGCTGGACCCCACCCTGATTTTGGCGATCATGGCAATAGAGTCGGGCTTCAATCCCTTTGCGCAAAGTCCAGTCGGGGCGCAAGGTCTGATGCAGGTGATGACCAAAATCCACCATGACAAGTACGAACACTTCGGTGGCAAGCTGGCAGCATTTGATCCGGTGACCAACCTGAGAGTGGGGGTCAAGGTCTTGCAGGAATGTATTGCCCGGGCCGGATCGGTCGAAGCCGGCCTGAAATACTACGTCGGCGCTGCCAACCTGGACGACGACGGTGGTTATGCCGGCAAAGTCATGGCCGAGCACGGTAGGTTGCAGGCAGTCTTGGGCGGCAAGATTCCGCCCTTACATCGTGCCAGCACCGCAGCGGCGCGCCCGATTCCGGTGTCCCTGCCCACCGAGCTGGAAGCTGCCCAACCGGCAGCTGACCAAGCCCTTGACAAAGCCGTTGCCCTCACACGTTCTTGAGCCTTTAAATCAGTCCTGGCGCGTTGCGGAGTCACGTCGCCTGCGAGGCTCTGCGGTACACTTTGCGCGTACGCAACTGGCGATAGACTGAGCGGCTTTCTGGACCCTCCAGCAAGGCTGCATGTCGACGTGGGACACCACTGGGAAGCGTACCGCTGGGCAAGGTTGTGAACCGCCTCAGCGTTCAGCCGTTCGCCTGGGCAGCCCTTATTTCCTCCGTTGAAGAGTAGGGACCACGTCTTGAAGGACTGCCATGTACCACCGCAACATTCTTGTTGAACAAACCGATCCCGAAGTCTTTGCTGCCATCCAGGCTGAAAATGCCCGGCAAGAGCAGCACATTGAGTTGATCGCCAGCGAAAACTACGCCTCCCCCGCCGTCATGGCGGCTCAAGGCTCGCAGCTCACCAACAAATACGCTGAAGGCTACCCCGGCAAACGCTACTACGGTGGCTGCGAATTTGTGGACGTAGCCGAGCAACTGGCGATTGACCGCGTCAAACTGCTGTTTGGCGCCGACGCGGCCAACGTCCAACCGCATTGCGGTGCATCCGCCAACGAAGCGGTGTTTCTGGCCTTTTTAAAACCCGGCGACACCATCATGGGGATGAGCCTCGCTGAGGGCGGGCACCTGACGCACGGGATGGCGCTGAACATCAGTGGCAAGTGGTTCAACGTGGTGTCTTATGGCCTGAACGAGAAGCAAGAGATCGACTATGACGCGATGGAGCGCAAGGCTCACGAAAGCAAACCCAAGCTGATCATTGCTGGCGCCTCGGCCTACTCCCTGCACATCGACTTCGAGCGCTTTGCCAGAGTGGCCAAAGCGGTGGGCGCTATCTTTTTGGTGGACATGGCCCATTACGCCGGACTGATTGCCGCCGGCGTCTACCCCAATCCGGTTCCGCACGCCGATGTGGTGACGTCGACCACCCACAAAAGCCTGCGGGGTCCGCGCGGCGGCATTATCTTGATGAAAGCCGAGCATGAAAAGGCCATCAACAGCGCGATCTTTCCAGGTTTGCAGGGCGGCCCGCTGATGCATGTGATTGCCGCCAAGGCAGTGGCTTTTAAAGAAGCGCTGGCACCTGAGTTCAAGATTTACCAGCAACAGGTTCTCAAGAACGCGCAGATCATTGCCGAGACCCTCGTCGAGCGTGGTCTGGGAATTGTCAGCGGCCGAACCGAGAGCCACGTCATGCTGGTCGACCTGCGTTCCAAAGGCATCACAGGCAAAGAAGCCGAGGCGGTACTGGGCAGCGCCCACATGACGATCAACAAGAACGCCATTCCCAACGACCCGGAAAAACCCATGGTCACCAGCGGTGTGCGCATCGGCACGCCCGCCATGACCACGCGGGGCTTCAAGGACGAAGAAGCGCGCGCAACGGCCCATTTGATTGCAGACGTGCTCGACCACCCGCGCGATGCTGCAAATCTGGCAGCCGTGCGCAGCAAAGTACATGCCCTGACCAGCCGCTTTCCGGTTTACCGGTGAGCCAGCCAGACCGGAGCATCATGGCGCTATTATTTATATAGCTAGATACAAGCGAATTCATTGGGCTACCGGTCTAAAACATACCTAAACGGGCAACAATACACATGAAATGCCCTTTCTGCAGCCACCTTGAGACCCAGGTGGTCGAAACCCGTATCTCCGAGGACGCAGACTTCATTCGCCGCCGCCGCCAGTGCGGCGCCTGCGAAAAACGCTTCACCACGTACGAACGGGCAGACGTGAC
>JANMBW010000424.1:0-2639 GCA_031360565.1 Polaromonas sp. | reverse complement strand
GTAGCCGAGTGCGACCAGCGCCTGCAGGATGTCTGACTGCGCATCGTTGGCAATGTTGACATGCACGCCGATGTCGGCGCCGAGTTTGCCCCTGAGTTCGAGCAGCAGCCGCTCGGCGGTCTTTTTACCGATGCCCGGCACCTTGATGATTCGGCCAGCCTCTTGCGCAGTAACGGCCTGCGCGAGTTCTTCAACGCTCATGCCGCTAAGCACGCTGAGCGCAGTACGCGGGCCGACGCCCGAGATTTTGATCAGCTGGCGAAAGGCGGCGCGTTCGCTGGCCTGAGCAAATCCGTACAGGATCTGCGCGTCTTCGCGGACAACAAAATGCGTAAGCAAACTGACCTTTTCACCCACGCCGGGCAGGTTGTAGAACGTGCTCATGGGCACCAGCACTTCATAGCCGACGCCGTTGCAATCGACCAGAATTTCCGGTGGATTTTTTTCGGCCAGTTGCCCCTGTATGCGTCCAATCATGGACAAATCTTATCAGTCGGCCCCAGCGCCAAAATTAGGCGGACAATCCTGTTTTTAGCCTACCCTATTGCAGGAAAACCAGCGCCTTGATTCTTCGCCACACCTTTACGCCGCCCAACAACACCCGCATGAGCCACTTGTGTGGGCCAATGGATTCGCACTTGCGCACCATTGAAGCAGCACTGGACGTGACGATCGCACACCGGTTCGAGCAGTTCAAGATCGACGGTACCAAGCTGCGCGCGACCCAGGCGCTCGAAGTGTTGCAGGCCTTGTATGAAATAGCGCAGCGGCCAATTGCCGAAGAAACCGTGCAGCTGATGCTGGCGGGTGATCCCGATTACTCCGGATCGGACAGCGTGGCGGATGGCCAGTCGGCCTTGTCAACCCGGCGTGCCGACCTGCGGGCCCGCACCACCAACCAGGGGCAGTACCTGCACAACATCGCCACGCACGACATCACCTTTGGCATTGGTCCGGCAGGTACTGGCAAAACCTATCTGGCTGTGGCTTGCGCAGTCGATGCGTTGGAGCGCAGCGCGGTACAGCGCATCGTGCTGACGCGTCCGGCGGTAGAAGCTGGTGAAAGACTGGGTTTTCTGCCCGGCGACTTGAACCAAAAGATCGACCCCTATCTAAGGCCCCTGTACGACGCCCTCTATGAGTTGATGGGTTTTGAACGGGTGCAAAAAGCCTTCGAGCGGCAGCAAATCGAGATCGCGCCTTTGGCCTTCATGCGCGGTCGCACGCTGAACCATGCCTTCATCATTCTGGACGAAGCGCAAAACACCACGCCTGAGCAGATGAAAATGTTTTTGACCCGGATTGGCTTTGGCGCCAAGGCGGTGATCACCGGCGACGTCAGCCAGGTCGACTTGCCGCGCACCCAGCTCAGCGGCCTGATTGATGCCGAGCGCGTTCTCAAGCGCGTGCAGGGCATTGCGATCACCCGCCTGACCAGCGCGGATGTGGTCAGGCATCCGCTGGTGGCACGCATTGTGGACGCCTACGACAAAACCCGAAGCGCTCCGAGCAGCCTTGACAGCTCCGATACCGCTATTAAAAAAATAGCTAGTAAAGTCCGGACCGCGCGGGCTAAAAGCCGAAATGCCACTTAAAAAACTGCAACTGTCCTTGCAGTTCGGTGCCATCGAGGACGCCGCCCGCCACCGCTCTGCCTTGCCGCGCCACAGCGTCGCACGCTGGATTCGCCATGCTTTGAGCCACGACGCAGAGATCACGGTGCGGGTAGTCGATAGCGAAGAAGGCCAGGTGCTGAACCGCGATTACCGACACAAAGACTACGCCACCAACGTGCTGACCTTCGACTACGCGCAAGCCCCCGTCGTCGTGGCCGACCTGGTGCTGTGCGCGCCGGTGGTGGCACGCGAAGCGCACGAGCAGGGAAAAACCCTGCAGGACCACTACGCCCACCTGCTGGTGCACGGCACGCTGCACGCGCAGGGCTGGGACCATGAGACCAGTGAGCAGGACGCCGAGGAGATGGAAGCGGTTGAAGTCGCGATTCTGGGTGAACTGGGGGTTGAGAATCCGTATCTTTGACATTTTCTATTGCGGATCAGGTCTCATCCCAGCCAGTACGGGACGTCAGGCGTCAATCGAAAGGAAGGCACAAAAATGACACGCGTCCGGGTTGAGGGCTTTACGATCTCGCTTGACGGATACGGAGCGGGTCCGAAGCAGGACCTCAGCCATCCGCTCGGCGTGGGCGGAACGGATTTGCACCAGTGGTTATTTCCGACTCGCACATTCCAGCGGACCCTGTTTGGCGCCGACGGCGGCACAACGGGAATCGATGACGACTTCGCCGCACGAGGCTTCAAAAATGTTGGCGCCTGGATTCTCGGAAGAAACATGTTCGGACCGGTTCGCGGCGCCTGGTCCGACATGAACTGGAAAGGCTGGTGGGGCGACAACCCGCCTTATCACGTGCCCACTTTCATCCTCACGCATCACGCGCGAGAGCCGATCCAGATGGAAGGCGGGACGACCTTTTACTTTGTCACGGGCTGTATTCACGAGGCGCTTGAGCGGGCGCGCGACGCAGCCAAGGCCATGGATGTACGCATTGGCGGCGGCGCTCACACCATCCAGCAATATCTTCGCGCGGGCCTCATTGATGAGCTGCACATAGCTATTTC
>JANMBW010000253.1:0-6374 GCA_031360565.1 Polaromonas sp. | reverse complement strand
TGCTCGATGGCAGGTGAGAAATCAGGCTTATTTCTTTTTGGCAGGTGCTTTGGCTTCTGGTTTTGCTGCAGCAGCAGCCTTGCCTGCAGCAGCTTTGGCGGCTTTAGGATCCACCGGCACTGCGGCAGCCGCAGCTGCAGCAGCGTCGGCTTCAGCTTCTGCGGAAATGGCTGACACGGAAACCAGCACCGGATTGTCCTGGCCTTTGGCAAGGAACTTCACGCCTTTTGGCAGCTTGATGTCCTTGATGTGCAGCGAGGTGCCTTTTTTCAGGCCACTCAAATCGACATCGATGAATTCAGGAATATCCGCTGGGAAGCATGAAATCGTCAGCTCGGTCATCACGTGGTTGACCAGGCAGTTCTCGGTTTTGACGGCTGGTGAATCTTCTTCGCCGGTGTAATGCAAAGGCACTTTGACGGTCATCTTGGTCCGGGCCTCGACGCGCTGAAAGTCGATGTGCAGGATTTGCTGCTTGAACGGATGCATCTGCAGATCCCGCAGCAAGACCTTGTGTTCTTTTCCGCCCAGTTCCATCTCAAGGATGGATGCATGGAAGGCTTCCTTCTTGATGGCGTGAAACAACGCGTTGTGATCGATTTCGATCAGCGTGGGAACACCGGTGCCACCGTAAACAATACCGGGCGTGCGACCGGTGATGCGGAGACGGCGGCTCGCACCCGTACCCTGCTTGGCGCGCTCAAAAGCGACGAATTTCATAATCTTCTCCTTTAAAGGGTAGGCCGCGACCAGCTTTCCCCGACATAAAAAGGCTGCACCGATGTTGCGAGGTCATCGCACGCAGTGCAGCCCACTTTTTTGTTTCAGATCAGAACCGCCTGGTCCTGATCGGAAAACAAACTCATCACCGACTCTCCCTTGGCGATACGCTGAATCGTCTCAGCGATCAAGGGTCCAACAGAGAGCTGGCGAATTTTTTTGCATTTTCTGGCGTTGTCGCTCAGAGGAATGGTGTTGGTAATCACTACCTCATCGAGTGCATCGCCCTGCGCAATGCGGTCAATCGCTGGGCCAGAAAAAATCGGGTGGGTGCAATAGGCGTACACCTTTCGGGCGCCACGCTCCTTGAGCACTTCTGCGGCCTTGACCAGCGTACCCGCCGTGTCGATCATGTCATCCATGATCACGCAGTTGCGACCTTCTATGTCACCGATGACGTGCATCACCTCGGATACATTGGCCTTGGGACGACGCTTGTCAATAATGGCCATGTCGCAGCCCAACTGCTTGGCCAGCGCCCGGGCGCGAACCACCCCACCCACGTCGGGCGACACCACCATCAAATCAGCGTAGTTTTTTTGTCGCAGATCGCCCAGCAACACCGGCGAGGCATAGATGTTGTCAACCGGGATATCAAAAAAGCCCTGGATCTGATCGGCGTGCAAGTCCATCGTGAGCACGCGTGACACGCCCACAGCCTGCAGCATGTTGGCCACCACCTTGGCGGTGATGGGCACGCGTGCCGAGCGGGGTCGGCGGTCCTGGCGAGCGTAGCCAAAGTAGGGGATCACCGCAGAAATGCGTTCAGCCGAGGCACGCTTGATTGCGTCCACCATGATCAGCAATTCCATCAGATTTTCGTTGGTGGGGGCACAAGTGGGCTGCACCACAAATACATCGCGCGCGCGCACGTTTTGCTGAATTTCTACCGTCACTTCCCCGTCAGAAAAGCGTCCGACATGGGCAGCACCCAGGGAAATGCCGAGCTGCTGGGCGATTTCCAGCGCCAGGCTCGGGTTGGCATTACCGGTAAACAGCAGGAAATCAGGGTTTTGCGTTTGCATGGGTGGCCCAGCTGATATCGGCATGAAACGTGGCTCAAATGTTAACGGGGCAAAACGCATCAGCTGACATCTGGCCCGGCGGGCCAGATGTTTGAAACCTGCCTCATCGTTGAGCGCAGCTTCGAAATTTTTGGCAGGGGTGGAAGGAGTCGAACCTGCGAATGCCGGAATCAAAATCCGGTGCCTTAACCAACTTGGCGACACCCCTACACAGGATCATTGTCTGGATTTAAAGCCGAACAACAAACCCAAAACACGTTGCTTGGAAACACTCCGCGCCAAGTTTACCAACCGGCTAGGGGATGCGCTTCCAAATTGCTGCACCGGCGGACAGTGAACTCACCGATTGAATCGAAATCGATGCCTGAAGCCTTCGCGCCGCGCGGCAGATGCGCAAAAACCGCACTTCCCGAACCGGTCATACGCCCCTTCAATTGTCGTGCGGCCAACCAATCGAGTGACTGGCTGATAGGCGGACACAAACCCAAGGCGACCGGCTGCAGATCGTTTCGGCCAAACTCAAAAATTGAGCTGTCATGGCTCTCAGCACTTGTAGCAAAGCCTAGCATTGTAGCAGTTTCAGTGTCTCTTTTGAGTGAATCTGCCGAGAAAATGGCCTGGGTCGACAGTCCGGTGGACGGTTTGACCACCACAAAATCTGCATTGGGTAAGCTGATGGGGGTGATGTATTGGCCTACTCCCTCGACCCAGGCATTTCCGCCGGAGATAAAGAAAGGCACATCAGCGCCCAGCCCTAGAGCGATGCGCATCAGTTCGCTGCGGGGCAAGCTGACTCCCCACAGCCGTTGCAAGCCGAGCAGACAACTCGCCGCATCGGACGATCCGCCGCCCATACCGGCCTGGAAAGGAATGCGCTTGATAAGACTGATGTGAACGCCCAAAGCGGTGCCGCAAGCTGCTTGCAGGGCCCGGGCAGCGCGAAGCGTCAGATCTTCATCAGGCAATAACTCAGCAGGCTCGCCGGCGCTGTCGTGCAGGTCGCTGCGGCTGATTTTTCCGTCACGGCGCAACTCCAAGTGTAGGGTGTCGCACCAGTCAATCAGCATGAACACCGACTGAATCAGGTGGTAGCCGTCGGCCCTGCGACCGGTAACGTGCAAAAACAAATTCAGCTTGGCGGGGGCGGGAATGTCGTAAATGGCTTTCATGGCCGAGTCGTGGCGTGAGTCTGGCAAGGAACTGGCATCACCGGTCGAGCACGACTCGCAGCCGGGTAAGCGGAGCCGGGTCAGAACGGGTCGCTTCAATGCGTCCTTCGGCTTGCCGCGACAGATCGGCTGTCCAGCCTTTCAAGCTGGTATTTTTGCCTGACAACCAGTCAAACAACGCGTCCAAAGGCAGCGCTGCGCCCGTGACTTGCACAAGTAGCGCCTCAACCGACTCATAGCGTTTCACATCGTTGGCCATTTGCAGCGTTGCTCCGTCAGGTGACCAGCGCACGACCCCCAGAACATTGCCTATCGGGCTGAGCAGGCTGAGCTCACCGCGCGAGGGTTGGCCCGTCAATTCGAAGCCGGCAAAAAAAGCCTGTGGTGGATCGCTGTCTGTCTGCAGGCTGATGCGCCCGGACCACATTAATGCATCAATTGCGGCCTTAGCGCCCGTATTTGTTGCACAACCTGCTACAAAAAAAATAGTAAATAGCGCGGCGATTAGCGCTGAACCGGGCAGATTCCGCCTGGTCAGCAGCAAAGTTGCGTCGAATGACTGACGGTTCAAAGCTTGACGCGCAGGCGCTTGAGGGTGTCCAGCAAGGTTTCGTTTTCGGGGTTGAGCATCCGCCCCTCCCGCCACACAGCCATCGCCCGGTCCCGCTGGCCCATGCTCCAGAGCACCTCTCCATAATGGGCTGCAATTTCAGCATCAGGCTTGGCCTTGAAAGCTTCTGCAAATATTTTGGCGGCCTCGGTCTGGTTGCCCATTCGAAATTCAACCCACCCCAGACTGTCGCGGATAAAAGGGTCGTTTGGCACATATTCGAGTGCCTTGCGGATCAGATCCCTGGCCTCACCAAGGCGAACATTTCGGTCTGCAAACGAGTAGCCCAAAGCGTTGTAGGCGTTATGGGAATCGGGTTTGAGTGCGATAACACGCCGCAGCAGGCGTTCCATTTCCTGAAGTTTTCCAAGCTTTTCTGCCATCATGGCCTGGTCGTAAATCAGGTCCGTGTCGTCAGGTGTTTTGGCGATGCTGCTCGCGAGCAGGTCATAAGCCAACTGGTATTTCTTGAGGTCTCTGAGCAGGCTGACCTCGGCGACCAGCTTGAGCCGGGCATCACCGGCATTGCGTTCGGGCAGACCTCGAATCAGCTGTCGTCCTTCGTCAAGTTTGCCCTGCGTCGCGAGGATGGACGCCCGGCGGGTTTGCGCCTGCATCATCTCTTCTGCGTTGTCTATTTTGTTAAGCCAGCCATCGGCTGCTCCAAAATCCTTACGTTTCTCGGCAATTTGAGCCAGCGCCAGGTAGGCCTGTGTCAGACCGCGGCTGGGTTCTTCTTCAGAGCCGGCTGACGCAGGCACCTGGCTCAGTGCAACGTAGCGCTCCAGCGATGATTGGGCCAGCGCCAGCTGACCGTCCTGCAACTGCAAGGAGCCCAGAACCAGCCAGGCCGGCGGATAGTCAGGCTTGTCGCGAATCACCAGTTGAAGCTGCGCCGCTGCTTCAGCATAGCGTTGAGCTTCCAGCAATGCGCGTGCGAAACCCATGCGGACTTCTGGTGCAGCGCGGGGATTGTTTTTCAGGTGATTCTTGACCAGAAGCTCAGCCTCTGGAAGCTTGGCCTCCATCAACTCAAGCGCCAGTTGGACCGGTCCTTCGGCGCGGGGGTCGGCAGCGCCCGCTTTTTTGGCCGCATCCAGTGCCGGCACCACATTGCCTGCAGCCAGTCGCATGCGCCCTACAGCAGTCCATGCCGAACCCGCCGTGCTGGGATCCACCAGATAAGCGGCCAGTGCTTCCTCCACCACACTGCTGGCAAGTTTTTTGTCACTGACCCGCGCATACAGTCGCGGAATCGCGGAAATGGCCAAAGAACGCTCTGGCTTGAGCGCCAGTTCCACGCCGGTTTTCAAGGGTCCTAGGGTGTCGGCAATGCGGTTGAGAGCAATCAGAATTTGCAGGACATAACGGTTTGGCTCACGAGATGTGGGCTGGGCCTTTTTCCAGGCCTGAGCCGCTTCCAGCGCGGCTTCGCCTGACCGGGACTGCAGGGCTATTTCTGTCGCGCGCTGATAAAGTTGGGCGTCGTTGGTCTTTCTGGCCGCATCCAGTATCAAAGCGTACCCGGCACCCGGCTCGCCATCCTGGGTGGTGATTTCCCCCACCACCAGTTGGTAAAAAAGTTCGCGATCCAATGCCGAAATGCCGAGGGTCTCTTCGCTCGCCAATGGCTCCACGCTTGCGGCTGCCCTGGGCAATGACGGAGTGGTTCCGGTCTGAGCCAGCACCGGCGTCACCAGACCCAATATGACAATGGTCCAAATAGTCCTGATCTTCATTGAACCATGATAATTGAACGCCAAATCGCAGCGTGCTTGACTTTCTTGCGACATGGGCATGGCAGGGTCTTACGACTTTCCCGCTTTTCGGTCTGGGCGGCTCTCATTTTCGTTAGACCATTTTCGTATTCCCATCGCTTATGCCTGAACTCCCCGAAGTTGAAGTTACCCGCCTGAGTTTTGCGGATCGCATTGCAAACGCCACGATAGAGCGTGTTTACCTTGGCAAACCCTTGCGTTGGCCGCTGGGTTGCGAGGGCTCGGACCTTCATGGGCAAATCGTTCTGTCCGTTCGCCGGCGCGGCAAGTATCTTTTGCTTGATCTGAGCACCGGCTTGCTGCTGATTCATCTGGGCATGTCGGGCAGTATCAGCTTTGGGGCTGGTTTGCCGGCGCTGGGAAAGCATGATCATTTCGAGTTGGTGACCACCTTGGGGACGCTGCGGTTGCATGACCCTCGTCGTTTTGGCGCGGTGGTCTATGCCCCCAGCCAGGACCATGCGGTGGCGCGCAAGTTGCTGGGACGTTTGGGCGTAGAACCGTTAAGCGACGCGTTTGATGCCAGTATCTTCGCTCGTACGTTGAAGCAAAAGAAAACCAGCATCAAACAGGTGTTGCTGGCGGGCGAGATCGTGGTCGGAGTCGGGAATATTTATGCGTCCGAAACCTTGTTTAGGGCCGGAATTCGACCCACAACCCGGGCGAGCCGTATCAGCCGTGCACGGTCAGTGTTGCTCCACAACGCCATTCGGGAGGTCCTTACACAGGCGGTTACAAAAGGCGGGAGCACCTTGAAAGACTTTTCCAACGCGCAGGGAGAATCTGGCTATTTTCAGCTTGAGGCGATGGTTTATGACCGTGCTGGCCAGCCGTGCAGAGTCTGTGGCACGCTTATCAAAGCCCTCAGACAGGGACAGCGATCAACTTTCTATTGCCCTGTTTGTCAGAAGCCTTGACAGAAATGCCGTGCAAAAGGAGCAAAGGTGAGGGCAGAGGCAGGCTATTTCGATTGGTCGTTTCGGGGGTGCGATGCTATATTGGCCGACAACTT
>JANMBW010000248.1:0-6470 GCA_031360565.1 Polaromonas sp. | reverse complement strand
GCCCAGTACGGAACTGCTAACGAACTCCGCAACAACGTCTCGCTGGCTTCACCAACCTTTAACGTCGAGTCACGTAGCACGCGTTATGGTCTGATGGGTCAATACATCAACGGTCCTCTTTCCGCTGCGCTGGGCTATACCCGCTTGAAAGGCGGCGTAACGCCTGCAACCACTGACGGAGTTGCTCGCCTGACCCAATTGGCCGGTAGCTACGACTTTGGCGTGGTTAAGCTGGCTGGTACTTACAACGATGGACGTGACGCTGCGGGCAGCAAGCTGCGTGGCTATCAAGTCGGTCTGTCAGCCCCGTTTGGCGCTATCGTCCCATTTGTGACCGTCGGAAAAACCAAAACCACCCCAACCGCCGGTCCACTGGCTGAGGATGCTAAGCAAGCCCAAATCGGCGTGCGTTACAACCTGAGCAAGCGTACCCTGGCCTATGCAATCTACGGCCAAACCAAGGATGACGGTGGCGCGGCTAACGACTTGCGTAGCGGAAAAGAAACCCGCACTGTGGTTGGCGTTCAGCACTTCTTCTAATTCACTGGGTTGCTAGTCCAGCTTTTGGTTTTGATTCTAAACCCCGCTGCTTGCAGCGGGGTTTTTTTATGGGCGTCGGGTTTTGCTACGGTGTTGGCCCAACATATGTGACCTTCCTCGAAGCTATGGCTTTCGAGGCTGAAACCAAACCCGCAGAGGCTGTCAAGATGACTAACCTGTTGATTTTATTAAATTCACCGTATAAAATATTGATTCATATTACATACGGTGAATGAGCTTCCTTCCCCTCTCAGATAACGCAGCCCGACAGATCATTGACGCTTCGACAATTTTCGAGGAGTGGCGACGCGTCGATGGTCAAGCTCGCCCTTACGCAGGCGGCATGTACTTCAAGCGTGAAGGCAAGTACGAGTACCTCGTCAAGACCTCGCCTGATAACCGCCAAAACCGCCTCGGCCGGCGTTCAGCCGAAACGGAGGCAGTTTTCAAGGAGTTTGTCGAGCACAAGCATGCACTGGAAGCACGCCGCAAGTCATTGCACGACGCCCTTACCGAGGCCGAACGGATGAACAAGGCACTCAAAGCGGGCCGGGTTCCCTCCAAGGTTATCGCAGTGCTGCACGCCCTTGAGGACGCTGGCCTGGGTGAGCACTTCACGGTGGTTGGCACCCATGCCCTGTACGCGTACGAAGCGGCCGCAGGCGTGCGTATTGTGCAAGGGGCACTCGCCACACAGGACGTCGACTTGCTGTGGGACGCTCGCCGGCGGGTGAGCTTTGTCACCACCATGATCAAGCTCGACAAGTCAATACTTCAGGTGCTGCAACAGGCCGAGCCGAGCTTTCGGCGCAAGGAGGGGCAGGCCGAGACTGCGATTGATAACAAGGGCTTCGAAGTCGACTTCTTGCGCCGCCAGCCAGTGGATGGTGACCCGCACCCCTTTCGGTTCTCTGGCCATGAGGACGACTTGTGGCCGGTGCGGGCCGAGCGAGCAGCCGTGTTGACGAGTGCGCCTCGCTTTGAGCATTTGGTCATCGCCGCCACGGGACGCATGGCGCTGATGCGAACCATAGACCCGGCGGTGTTTGTGAGTTTCAAACGCTGGATGTCCGGCAAGGCCGACCGGCCCGAAAGCAAACGTCGGCGCGACGCACGCCAGGCGGACATCGTTGACACTCTTTTGAGCGAAGGACTGCTTCGGGCACGAGGCAGCTCGGCTTCGATGGTCCTTAGGAATGGTCCCTATTAGTCCGGCTTGCGTCAGCTTGATAGGGCGTCAAGTCGGTGCAGCCTGACACCATGAACCCAGAGGCAAAAAATGAGTTGCTATGAATAGCAGATCGGATGGCGGTGTAATCCATTAGGCTGGAGCGGTTTGATGTCAAGATCAAGCAGGCTGATTTGAGGCCTCAACACTCCTCGCTCCAACAAAAACCGTCACGCGCAATCATGGCGCTCGATGCGCTGGGCCCCCAGGTACCGGACGCATAGGGCCTGGGCCCTTCAGAGTCGTTGGCCCAGGCCTGCATCACGGGTTCAACCCAGCGCCAGGCCTCTTCCTGTTCATCGCTGCGAACAAAAAGATTCAGCCGCCCGGCAATCACGTCCAGCAGCAGGCGCTCGTAAGCGCCCACCCGCTCGGAGCCAAAGCGTTTGTCAAAGTCGAGGTCGAGCTGCACCGGCGCCAGCGTCTGGGAAGTGGTGCGGTTTTGCTGTCCCTGCGCGAACAGATGCAACTCCAGGCCGTCCTTGGGTTGCAGATGGATCACCAGCCGGTTGGCAGTGCCCAGTGGCGATTTGAAAATCGCATGCGGCGCGGGTCTGAAATTGACTTCAATGTAGGCTGAACGACTGGCCAGCCGCTTGCCGGTGCGAATATAAAAAGGCACGCCGGCCCAGCGCCAGTTGGCAATTTCGCAGCGCAGTGCAACAAAAGTTTCAGTGCGGCTGGCCTCGCTGACGCCATTTTCCTCGCGGTAGCCCACCACCGGTGCGCCGTCCACCGTGCCTGCGCTGTACTGGCCCCGAACCACATGCTGCCTGAGGGTTTCGGGTGTCCAAGCCTTTAGCGACCGCAGCACCTTGAGCTTTTCGTCACGAATTGCGTCGGCATGGGCGTTGATGGGGGGTTCCATACCGATCGCACAGAGCAGTTGCAGCGCGTGGTTTTGCACCATGTCGCGCAGAGCGCCGGTCGAATCGTAGAACGCGCCACGCTTTTCAATGCCCAGCTCTTCGGCAATCGTGATCTGGATATTGGCAATGGTCTCGCGCCGCCACAAGGGCTCAAACAAGGCATTGCCAAAGCGCAGGGCAAACAGGTTTTGCACCGACGGCTTGCCCAGGTAATGGTCAATCCGAAAAATCTGGCGTTCGTGAAAAACCTTACGAACACTTTCGTTGATGGCGCGGTTGGATGCCAGGTCATGGCCCAGGGGTTTTTCAAGCACCACACGGGTACCGGGGCCGTTGAGCCCGGCCACAGCCAGTTGCTCGCAGGCGGTCGTGAACAGGCCGGGCGCGGTGGCCAGGTACATCACGACGGTGTCCGCAGCCTGCTCCCGAATGCTGGTGGCGAGCCGGGCATAGTCTTCTGGTTTGGACAGGTCTACTCGCAGATAAAAAAGCATGGCGGCAAAGCGGGAGAACTCCTGCTCGCTGGGCCGCTTGGCAAGCTCCACATCATCAAAGCGGGTCTTGATCAGCGCGCGGTATTGGGTGTCAGGCAGGTCGTCCCGTGCCACGCCCACAATTCGTCCACCGGCCGGCAGTGTGCCGTGGCGAAAAGCCTGAAACAGGGCGGGCAAGAGTTTTCGCCACACCAGATCACCTGTGCCACCAAACAGGATGAGGTCAAAGCTCATGGTTCCTTCTTCCTTCCGGTTCCCGGCACATCGCCGTGTCATCAGGTTCGCTGTCTCTCGGCATAATCGTAACAGTCAGGCACTTTTCTGACGTGCCTGGCGATACCGTCCACCTACACTTTGACCATGAATCAGCTTGATGCGCTCAAACAGTTCACCACCGTTGTCGCCGACACGGGCGATTTCCATCAACTGGGGCAGTTCAAACCGCAGGATGCCACCACCAATCCATCGCTGATTCTCAAGGCGGTGCAAAAGCCGCAATACCAGCCGCTGCTGGTGGACATGGTGAGGCGCTTCAAGGGTAGGGCGCTTGATGAAATCATGGACCGATTGCTGGTGCGCTTTGGCTGTGAAATTCTGTCCATCGTGCCTGGCCGGGTGTCCACTGAAGTCGATGCCCGTCTGAGTTTTGACACCCTCGCCACGTTCACGCGGGGCGAGCGTATCGTCGAGCTGTATCAGGCCGAAGGTATTCACATCGATCGCGTGCTCATTAAGGTCGCTGCCACTTGGGAAGGTATTCAGGCGGCAGAAAAGCTCGAGCAGCGCGGCATCCATACCAACCTTACCTTGCTGTTTTCGTTTTGCCAGGCGGTAGCTTGTGGCCAGGCCAAAGTGCAGCTGATTTCTCCTTTTGTGGGCCGCATCTATGACTGGTATAAAAAGTCCGCTGGTGCAGCATGGGTTGAGGCCGACCAGGCCGGCGAGAACGATCCCGGCGTGAGGTCGGTACGCGACATTTACAACCACTACAAACACTTTGGCATCGCCACCGAGGTCATGGGTGCCAGTTTTCGTAACGTGGGTCAGATCACGGCCCTGAGTGGTTGCGATCTGCTGACCATCAGCCCGGATCTGCTCGCGCAGCTGAGCGCGACCGATGCGCCATTGACCCGCGCACTGGACGCTGACAGGGCCAAGGCGCTCGACTTGCCCGCGGTCAATTTTGATGAAGCCAGCTTTCGCTATGCCCTCAATCAGGACGCCATGGTCACCGAAAAACTGGCCGAAGGTATTCGCGCCTTTGCCGCCGACACCCTCAAGCTTGAGCAACTGATGCTGGCGGCTTGATGGATCGACTTCGCTGTGACCGCACGCCAGCCTGGGTGGCCTTGCAGGCCCGGTTTGTGGCGGCGGGCCAAAGTTTTAATCTGCGCGACGCTTTTGCAGCCGACCCGCAGCGCTTTGAGCATTTCAGCCAGGAGGCCCCCCATGTCTTTGCCGACTTGTCCAAAAATCGGATCGATGTGGCGACCGAGGCGCTGCTTTTTGATTTGGCGCGCCAGTGCGGATTGGCACAACACCGTGATGCCTTGTTTTCGGGGGAACTGATCAACCGTACTGAAAACCGTTCTGCCATGCATCTTTTGTTGCGAAGTCCGGCTGAAGCCCAATATATACCTGGACAAACTGCTATTTATAAAATAGCAGGCTTGCAGACCGATGTGCACGCCACGCTGGACGCCATGCTGAGTTTCGCCGATCAGATACGAGGCGACGCTGGCATCACTGATGTGGTTAATATCGGTATCGGAGGGTCAGACCTCGGCCCGCAAATGGCGGTGCTGGCGCTGGCGGATTTTGCGACGACCCGCCAGCGCTTTCATTTCGTGTCCAATGTAGACGGCCACGAACTGGCCGGAGTGCTGGCGCAATGCAGGCCACAAAGCACCCTGTTTTTGATCGCCTCCAAAACCTTCACCACGGTAGAAACCATGACCAACGCGCATTCCGCGCGGCGTTGGTTCGAAGCCGAAGGCGGCCAGGATGTGAATCGACACTTTGCCGCGTTGACCACTAACGTGGCGGCAGCCAATCAGTTTGGCATCACCACAACATTTGGCTTTTGGGATTGGGTCGGTGGCCGCTATTCGGTCTGGTCGGCTATCGGCCTGCCGGTGGCGATCGCAGTGGGCAGCGAAGGCTTTCGTGCGTTCTTGGCGGGCGCACACGCGATGGACCAGCACTTTTGCACCGCTCCGCTCGAGCGCAATCTGCCGGTGCGGCTCGGCCTGCTCGACGTCTGGTATCGTAACTTTCACGGCTTCAGCAGTCGCAGCATAGCGCCCTACAGCCACGCTTTGCGGCGATTGCCGGCCTATCTTCAGCAATTGGAGATGGAGAGCAATGGCAAGCGGGTCGATGCCGAGGGGCAGGCCCTGCCATTTGACACGGCGCCGGTGCTGTGGGGCGAGCCCGGTACCAATGGTCAGCATGCCTACTTCCAGATGCTGCACCAGGGTACGACGGTGATTCCAGTGGAGTTTGTGGCGGTGCGGAACGCATCGCTGACGCTGCCCGGTCATCACGAGAAGCTGTTGGCCAATGCACTGGCCCAGGCGCAGGCCCTGATGTGCGGCAAAGAAGATGCGGGGGGTCACAAACATTTTCCGGGCAATCGGCCCAGCACCTTTTTATTGCTTGAGCAACTCACGCCTGCGAGTCTGGGCGCGTTGCTGGCGCTGCAGGAGATGCGCGTATTTGTCAGCGGTGCGATATGGGGCATCAACAGCTTTGACCAATGGGGCGTTGAGCTGGGCAAAGTGCTGGCGCACGATATCGAGCCGCGGCTGCGTAGTGGCGACGCATCGGGGCTGGACGGTTCAACAGCCGGGCTGCTGGCAAGGCTGTCGTCGCACACGCACTGATTTTTAAACGTTGGAGACAAAGGACATGCATCGTCGAATTTTTATGGCAAGCGCCGTTTTGGGGTGCCTCATCGCAGCCGGTTGTGCTGCACCGACCGCACTCCCGCCACCCGTGACACTGAGGGTCAATGTGTTTCCAGGGAGCAGTAATTTGCCGCTGCTGGCTGCGCTGGACAAAGGTTTTTTTGCCAAACGGGGCGTGACGATAGAGGTGCAGAACACGCCGAACTCTGACGCGCAACGCGCCGGTCTCCCGGCCGGGCGTTTTGAAATTGCACACGCTGCGGTGGACAACGCCGTGGCGATGGTCGAGGTCGCCAAAAACGACGTCATTATCGTGATGGGCGGCGACTCTGGCATGAATGAATTCATGGTGCGGCCCGACATCAATTCTTTTGCCGACATTCGCGGCAAGTCGCTGGCTGTGGATGCACCCAACACCGCCTACGCACTG
>JANMBW010000218.1:0-3239 GCA_031360565.1 Polaromonas sp. | reverse complement strand
GCAACTACCTGATGGCGTCCAGCCACATCACTGCTGCCGACTACCAGGCGGCCCAGATCACTGCCGCTGCGGCCAGAAGCGCCTGCGACGAATGGTTCATGCAGTTTGATGTGCTGATGACACCGAGCGCGCCCGACGAAGCACCCGCCGGCTACAGCAGCACCGGTGCCTCCACCCACAATAGGGCCTGGACGCTGCTCGGAACCCCTTGCGTCAATGTGACGGGCGCTACCGGCGTCACCGGCCTGCCCATGGGCCTGACCCTCATCACCGCCCAACGCGCCGACCAGACCTGCCTGATTGCGGCAGAGGTGCTGGAGCGCGCACTTGGCCGTCAAGCTTGAAACGCCATGCCTGCCACCAGCGCCCTCCATCGCGTGCCGAATAGGCCTCCAGCTAGCGTATTGAAATGGTTTGTTGCTACTTTTTTAATAGCATTTGGAACTTTCACCCCGAACCTTTCGCAGGCCCAGGCCGATGCAAAAAGTCGGACCCTGGAGCCCAGCCTGCCTTACGTGGTGCAGCCATCAGACAAACTGATCCGGCTCAGCCGCGACATGCTGGTGAGCCCGCAGGCCTGGAACGAAGTGGCGCGCTACAACCAGCTTAAAAATCCGGATCTGATCGTGCCGGGGCAAAAAATTGACATTCCGCTGCGCTTTCTCAAGTCCACTGCGGCCAGTGGCAAAGTCATCAGTGCTGAAGGCGAGGTGACGCTGGGCGGCAATGCGGTGCAGCCCGGTGCCACCATTGTCGACGGCAGCCGGGTCAAAACCGGTGCCAACAGCTCTGCGGTGCTGGAGCTTGGCGACGGCAGCCGGATCAAGATCCTGCCCAACAGCCTGGCCGACGTGGTCACCAACCGCAACTACGCTATGCGATCCACTGGCGCCGGTGGTTCGACCAACTGGTTCTCGGGGCTGATGCGGCTGACCACGGGCACACTCGAAGCGCTGGCATCAAAAGTCAGCCAGCGCGCTACGCCACTACAGATTGAAACCCCGACGTCATTGGTAGGCGTGCGTGGTACCGAGTTTCGGGTAGCGTTTGACGACCCCGCCAGCAACAGCGCCCGCACCGAAGTGATTGAGGGCAAGGTCCGCGCGGACAACCCGACCCAGCAAGTCAGCGCAGAGTTGCCGGGCGGCACCGGTGCCGTGGTCAAACCGCTGGACAGAGAAATCAAGGTCGTGGTGCTGCTGCCTGCACCAGACCTCAGCACGGTTCCGGCTGACATCCTCAAACCGCCGGGCAATTGGCCCATGCCCGCGTTGACCGGCGCCACCGCATATCGGGTGCAGGTAGCCAGCGACGACAAGTTTGACAAGATTGTGCGTGACCTGAAAGTCACCAGCGACAGCGCCGATCTGGCCAGTCTGGACAATGGCAATTGGTTTGCGCGGGTGCGCGGCATTGACGGGGTCGGCCTGGAAGGCTTTGACACGGTCAAGCTGATCACTGTCAAAGATGGACAGTGGCGCGTCAGCTATTCGAGTTTGAGTCTGGTCAACGGCAAAACCGTGCTGAGCTGGATCGGTCAACAAGCCGGTGGACAAGCCATGGCCAGCAGCAGCTATTCGGCTCTGCTGGCGCGAGACGAAGCCTTGACGCAGGCGCCGGTAACGATAGCGGGAACAGGCAGTGCCCCGCGTCTGGATCTGGGTGATCTGAAGCCCGGTGTCTACTTCTTACGCCTGCAAAGCACCGGCGGCATGAGCAGCGACATCTACCGCTTTGAAATTCCCAACAACTGGGGCAAAAGCGTGTTCGACAAGACCTCAGCGCTGCAAGCTGTCAAGTAAGCCCAAGCAAGCTTCCGAGACAAGAACGGCTACTTGCCGATCAGCTGGTTAAGCTTGTCGGCCTCGAAGGTTTCCAGCAGCGCTGCGTCCTGAGGCACACAATCGCGCGCCAGCGCCGACTGGTTGTGCGACAGCTTTTCAATCGCCTGCCAGAGCAGCGCCACCTGGTGTTCCTGCGAGGCTGCGTTGTCAATCAGACCGCGCATGGCCTGAGACACCGGGTCGTCGTTTTGCGTCACACCGTAGGCTGAAAAGCCCATCTGGCTGGCCGCTTCCTCGCGCTTGATGTCAAGCTCGGCCTGGATCACCCGGGCCGGATTGCCCACCGCCGTCGCGCCAGCGGGCACCGGTTTGACCACCACCGCGTTGGAGCCAATGCGCGCGCCATCGCCCACACTAAAGCCTCCAAGCACCTGGGCCCCTGCGCCAACCACCACGTTTTTTCCGAGCGTGGGGTGGCGCTTGGCCCCCTTGTAAAGCGAGGTGCCGCCCAGGGTGACGCCTTGATAAATCGTGCAGCCATCACCAATCTCGGCGGTCTCACCAACCACCACGCCCATGGCGTGGTCAAAAAACACCCGCTCGCCAATTTTGGCGCCCGGATGAATCTCAATACCGGTGAAGCCGCGCGTCAGATGCGAGATAAATCGACCCAACCACTTGAAGCCGTGGGTCCAGCACCAGTGCGCCCGGCGATGCAGAATCACTGCATGCAGGCCGGGATAGCAGGTTAGAACTTCCCAAGCGGTGCGGGCTGCGGGGTCGCGGTCAAGAATGCACTGAATGTCGGAGCGAAGTCTGGAAAACATGGCCGAAGTCTACTGGTGTCCAGCCGGCTGCGCTGGCAGATCGGTTTCAGCCGCTACGCCCGCGGCGCGCCTGGATTGGGACATCGCCTTGGCGACACCACGCAGGATATGGATTTCTTCAGTGCTCAGCTGGGCGCGGTTAAACAGCTGGTTCAATCGGGGCATGAGTTTTTTGGGCGAGCCAGGGTCGAGAAAACCAATGTCCGTCAGGGCCTGCTCCCAATGACCGAGCATGCCGGCCAGCTCGGCTGCATCGGCCAGCGCACGCGCCGGGGTGGCCGATTCAACCGTGTAGCTTCCCAGTGCTTCGCGCCAGTCGTAGGCAATCAGTTGCACCGCTGCGCCGAGGTTGAGCGAGCCAAACTCCGGGTCGGTCGGAATGCTCAGGCACACATGGCAGCGGTAGACATCCTCGTTCTGCATGCCGAAGCGCTCGGAGCCAAACAAAAACCCCACACCTGTCGGATGCGATAACAAATCAGGCTCTGACCCAGGTTCTACGTCGGGTAACTGCTCTTTTTTTAATAGCAACTGAGCAAAATGCTGTCGCGCCGCGCGACTTTGGTCCGCCTACGCGCGCGCCGCGACAGCATTTTGCTCAGTTGCTCTTAAAAAAAGAGCAATTAGC
>JANMBW010000177.1:0-2875 GCA_031360565.1 Polaromonas sp. | reverse complement strand
TGGCTGGCATCGTTCAGGCGAAGCCAATCGGCCAGTGGCTTCAGGGCCAACGCAGGGTTGGCCCGGACTGCTGTGGCAGCAGCCGGTGGCGTGTAAAACGACAGCTTGGCCGGCGGCCCTTCGTGGCCGGCACGGCCTTCGGTTCCAGCAAAACCCCGCACCATGTCCAGGCGCGACACCTCCAGCGCGGCCAGGCGTTCCCGCAGGGCCGCCTCCAGCGCATTTTCCCAGCCCTGCTCAATGTGAATACGGCTCCATAGGCCCGGCAAGCCATCGAGTCCATGCTTCGCCAGCCAGGGTTTGAGTTTGCCGTCGGTCTTGACCTTTTCCTGTAGCGCCTTGAGCGCCTCCAGCCGGGCCGACAAATCGGCGCGCTTGGCTGACTCTGCATTCACCGCTTGCTGTCGGGTGCGGCGGTCTTCATCGAGATGCGGCACCGATTCGGTCAGTTCATGCAAACGACCTTCCGACTCGGCCTGAGCCTCTTGCGCGGTGGCAAATTGCTGACTGAGTTGGACCAGCCTGAGCTCGTCCGGCGCCTGCAGGGCATTGCGGTCCGCCGTCAGGCGCTCCAGGCGCAGGCTCAGCCCACGTGACTGCTCTTCGATGTTGCGTTGCTCGACCGCCAGCACCTGGATGTGCTGCTGCACCTGCGACACGCTGGCGCGCTGCTGACTCGCCTGGGCCTGCGCGCTGCGCAGCGACTCTTCCAGCGCCGGCAACTGGCTGTGCTGCTCGTCGTTCTGGGCCGCCAGCAGTTCGGCTTTTTCTTCTGCGTCGATGGCCTGGCTTGAGAGGTTTTCGGCCTCGACCGCCGCGTCGTCCTTGCGCGTGGCCCACTGGGCGGTCTGCTCCTTGAGCTGGGTCAGGCGCTGCTCCACGCGCAGCCGGCCATCGACCACAAAACGAATTTCTGCCTCCAGCCGTCCCACTTCAGAACTGGCCTCGTAGAGCTTGCCCTGCGCCTGGTTGACGTGGTCGCCAGCCGAGTAGTGCGCCTGCCGAATGGTTTCGAGATCGGCCTCGATGTGGCGCAAGTCTGCCAGCCGGCCTTCCAGCGCATTGACGGCCGTTTCAGCTTCTGCCTTGACCTTGATCTGCTCGGCTTCGGCATCGACGCGCTTTAAATACCAGAGCTGGTGCTGCTTGAGCGTGCCATCTGCCTGGAGCCGGTTGTAGCGCACCGCCACTTCGGCCTGCTTTTCAAGCCGTTCCAGGTTGGCGTTCAGCTCACGCAAGATATCTTCAACCCGGGTCAGGTTTTCACGGGTATCCGACAGCCGGTTGGCAGTCTCGCGCCGGCGCTCCTTGTACTTGGACACCCCTGCGGCTTCTTCGAGAAACAGCCGCAACTCTTCTGGCTTGGATTCGATGATGCGGCTGATCGTGCCCTGGCCAATGATGGCGTAGGCGCGTGGCCCCAGGCCGGTACCCAGAAACACGTCCTGCACATCCCGACGCCGAACCGGCTGGTTGTTGATGTAGTAGCTCGATGTGCCGTCGCGCGTCAGCACGCGCTTGACAGCGATCTCCAGAAACTGGCCCCACTGGCCACCGGCGCGGTGGTCGGCGTTGTCGAAGATCAGCTCCACACTGGCGCGGCTGGCGGGTTTGCGGGTGGTGGTGCCGTTGAAGATCACGTCCTGCATCGATTCGCCGCGCAGTTCGGAGGCGCGGCTTTCGCCCAGCACCCAGCGCACCGCGTCCATGATGTTGGACTTGCCGCAGCCGTTGGGCCCGACCACGCCAACCAGCTGGCCTGGAAGTACGAAATGGGTGGGTTCAACAAAGGACTTGAACCCGGACAGTTTGATGGAATTGAGACGCACGCCTTACCCTGGGTTCTAGTTGGTCTAAGCTGCTGAGTGAACAGGAGTTTCTGCAGTACGGGAGCGCGCAGTGAGCAGGCGCGCGAGCTGACGATGTTACCCGACGCGTCGCCGTCGCCATGGCCTGCTATGGCCGTCATGCAGGCCCAGGCTGTCGGTTGCGGCGGGTCACCAAACCAGGGCGTTTTTCAGCACAAAATGACATCCCAGCCTACGTAGTGATTGACTCATTAGCTATTTTTTTAATAGCGCACGCGAACCCAGGTCACGCCTGAGTGTCGAGGCGGGATAATCCGGGTATGAATCCCCTGCTTTCGCGCCTGCAGCCCTACCCATTTGAGCGGCTGCGCCAGCTCCACGCGGGCGTTGTTCCCAATCCAACCCTCCGCCCCATCAGCCTGGGTATTGGCGAGCCGCGCCACGCCACGCCGCAACTGATCAAGGACGCCTTGACCGGCAGCCTCGCGGGCCTGTCAAGCTACCCGGGCACGCTGGGCGAGCCGGCTCTGCGTCAGGCCATGAGCGACTGGCTCACGCGCCGCTATGGCATCCGGCTTGACCCGGCGACCCAGATACTGCCGGTCAATGGTTCACGCGAGGCGCTGTTTTCGCTCGCGCAAACCGTGATTGACCCCAGCCAGACCGGCGCTACCGTGGTATGCCCCAACCCGTTCTATCAAATCTACGAAGGTGCGGCGCTGCTTGCTGGCGCCGACATCTGGTATGCGCCGAGTGACCCGGCGCGTAACTTCGGCATTGACTGGGCCAGCGTACCCGAGGCGGTTTGGGCCAAAACACAATTGCTGTTTGTCTGCTCGCCTGGCAACCCCGCAGGATCGGTGATGGGCCTGGACGAGTGGAAGCTGCTGTTCGAGTTGAGCGACCGATTTGGTTTTGTCATTGCATCTGACGAGTGCTACAGCGAAATCTACTTTCGCGATGAGCCGCCACTGGGCAGCTTGCAGGCGGCCTCGCAACTCGGGCGGAATGATTTCAAAAATCTGATTGCCCTGACCAGCCTGTCCAAGCGCAGCAATGTGCCCGGT
>JANMBW010000149.1:0-3244 GCA_031360565.1 Polaromonas sp. | reverse complement strand
CTCGATATCGATCTGCGTGAATTCAGGCTGGCGGTCGGCGCGCAGGTCTTCGTCGCGAAAGCATTTGGTGATCTGGTAGTAGCGGTCGAAGCCTGCGACCATCAAGAGTTGTTTGAAAAGCTGCGGGCTCTGGGGCAACGCAAAAAACATCCCGTCATTGACACGGCTGGGCACCAGGTAATCGCGCGCACCTTCTGGCGTGCTCTTGGTCAGCATCGGCGTTTCGATATCTATAAACCCGTTGGCATCGAGAAACTTGCGGGTCTCCATCGACACGCGGTAGCGCAGCATCAGGTTGTTTTGCATGTACGGACGGCGCAGGTCCAGCACGCGGTGCGTCAGGCGGGTGGTTTCCGACAGGTTGTCGTCTTCCAGCTGGAACGGCGGCGTGACGCTGGCGTTGAGCACCGTCATGTCATGGCACAGCACTTCGATCTTGCCGCTTTTCAGGTTGTCATTGACCGTGCCTGCAGGGCGCGCGCGCACCACACCCTTGATCTGGATGCAAAACTCGTTTCGCACGCCCTCAGCTGTCTTGAACATGTCGGCGCGGTCGGGGTCACACACCAGCTGCACATAGCCCTCGCGGTCACGCAGATCGACAAAAATCACGCCACCATGGTCTCGCCTGCGGTTGACCCATCCGCACAAAGAGACGGTTTGCCCCATCAGGGCCTCGGTCACCAGACCACAATAATTCGTTCGCATTTGGGAGACCATGGGCATCGTTCAATTCGCTTGTAATCAGCTTGCACAGTTGCAAAGGAGGCGGCAGATGGCAGTTCGTAAAACCTGAGGCTTAGAGCGGCTTGCCGTTTTTAGAGTTGGCGGCGCTTCCGGGCACCACCACGCCCATTGAAATCACATAGGTCAGGGCTTCATCGACACTCATTTTCAGTTCGATGCAGTCCTCGCGTTTGAGCATCACGAAATACCCGCCGGTTGGATTCGGCGTGGTTGGCACATACACACTGAGGTAGTCGCCCGGCAGATGATTGGAAACATCGCCGCCCGGCACACCGGTTTGAAAGGCTATGGTCCAGACGCCTTCGCGCGGCCACTGCACGAGCACCGCCTTGCGGAAGGCGTTGCCGTTCTCCGAAAAAAGTGTGTCCGAGACCTGCTTCACACTCGAATAAATCGACCGCACGATGGGAATGCGAAAGAGCAGCAGGTCCCACCACACCACCAGCTTTTTCCCGAAAAAATTACTGGCGAGCGCACCAATCAACAGCACGATGGCGAGCACCAGCAAAACGCCGAAACCGGGGATGTGAAAGCCGATCAGTTTGTCAGGGTGCCAGGACTCCGGAAGAATCAGCAGCGTTCTATCCAGCGAGCCCACGATCCAGTCGAGCACCCAAACGGTGATGCCCAGCGGTACCAGCACCAGCAGTCCCGCAAGCAGCCATTTGCGTACAGCCGCCATCATGGAGTCCCTTTGGCAGGGGGTGATTTCACACTGGGTGCCGGTGCAGGGGTGGAGACGCCAGCCGACGCCGTCGACGGCGCGGTGCTAGGCGCCGCCGGCACCGCGTTAGCCGATGCGCCAGCAGAAGCCTGTCCCTCAGTTGCGCTGGCCGCCGCGACCGGCGCGTCGGGCTCGGTGCCCTTGGCGGCGGCGGTGCCTGCAGTGGCACCATTTTTGAAGTCGGTCACATACCAGCCCGATCCTTTGAGCTGAAACCCCGCCGCCGTGACCTGCTTGGTGAACGCAGCAGCGCCGCATTGCGGACATTCGGTCAGCAGCGGATCTGACATCTTCTGCAAAATGTCTTTGGCATGCCCGCAGGACTCACATTTGTAGGCGTAGATAGGCATGGTGAGCGATGTTTTTCCGGGTGGATTCGCCCCGGAGAAGCCGGGTTGCAAAACCCTCAATTATAGGCGCTGACCAAGCTGCCAACAGGCTCTCGATGCTGACGCCGGGCAGGCAGATGCTGGAGAGCAGTGACTGGCCTAAAAAATACGGACTCTTACGAGCATCTGCATGGCAAGCAGGCCAAGAATAAATCCCATGCCACCGTAAACCAAATTCTGCAGCAGCTTGTTGGTGCGCTTTTGCTCGGCCAGCAAGTCGAGCAGTTCGCGCCGGTTGGAGGTCGGTTGTTCCTTCAGGTAGTGCGCCAGCAGGCGCGGCAGAGCCGGCAAGAGCTTGGCGTAAGCAGGCGCCTCGGCCTTCAGCTGAGCGAACAATTTTTCCGGCCCCACCTGCTCGATCATCCAGCGTTCAAGAAAGGGCTTGGCGGTGCTCCATAAATCGAGGTCGGGGTCCAGTTGACGACCCAGGCCTTCAATGTTGAGCAAGGTTTTTTGCAATAGCACCAGTTGCGGTTGAATCTCGACCTGAAAGCGGCGCGAGGTCTGAAACAGCCGCATCAGCACCATACCCAGCGAAATCTCCTTGAGCGGTCGATCAAAATAGGGCTCGCAACAGGCACGAATCGCGGCCTCCAGTTCGTCCACGCGGGTGGTGGCAGGAACCCAGCCTGACTCGATGTGCAGTTCTGCCACGCGTTTGTAGTCGCGGCGAAAAAAGGCACTGAAGTTCTGCGCCAGATATTCCTTGTCGATCTCGGTCAGCGTGCCGACGATGCCGAAATCGAGCGAGATATAGCGACCGAACGTTGTGGGCTCCAGGCTGACCTGGATGTTGCCGGGATGCATGTCAGCATGAAAGAACCCATCGCGAAACACCTGGGTGAAAAAAATGGTCACGCCGTCACGCGAGAGTTTTTTCATGTCCACGCCCGCATCACGCAAGCGCTGGGTTTGGCTGATCGGCACGCCCTTCATGCGCTGCATCACCATGACATTGGGCATGCAGAAATCCCAGACCATTTCGGGAATCATCACCAGGTGGAGATCCTCCATGTTGCGGCGCAACTGCGCGGCATTGGCGGCCTCGCGCAACAGGTCGAGTTCGTCGTGCAGATACTTGTCGAACTCTGCGACGACTTCGCGCGGCTTCAAGCGCTTGCCATCAACAGACGCTCCTTCCACCCAGCCGGCCATCATATGCATCAGGGCCAGGTCTTTTTCAATCGCCGGAAGCATATTGGGCCTGAGCACCTTGACGGCGACCTCCCGGCCGCCTGGAAGCGTCGCAAAGTGGACCTGGGCAATCGACGCGCTGGCTACTGGCGTGTGGTCAAACGACTCAAAGATATTTGCCAGCGGCCGGCCAAATGCTTTTTCAATGATGGCTACTGCCACCGCCGAGTCAAACGGTGGCACGCGGTCC
>JANMBW010000120.1:0-5771 GCA_031360565.1 Polaromonas sp. | reverse complement strand
TTGGTCGACTGGCAGCAGATAACGGGTAATTGTGAAAGGGCAGCCCGGCAATTGAGGCTGTGCGCAGGCTCGCAGTATGCCGGAAGCAAGCTGCGCTGGACCACGCCAGCCCCGGAAAATATTGACCCCAAGGCTTGGGCCGCAGCGTTGGGTGAGGTACAGCAGACTTGCTGCCGAGCGGCTGAGGCGCTCGCCACGGTCAGTGAACTGGCAGCCGACTTTGATCGGCTTTACGAGCGAGCGACGGTCATCTCTGAACGCGTGCAAAGTTTTTCAGAGCCTTGCGCGCCCGGAAGCGTGCGCTGGGTAGATGTCGGCTCCCAGCTCAGGCTGGTGGAGGCACCGTTGAACATTGCAGAAGCGGTAAAGACCAAACTATTGGGTGCGAAGGGTCAATCGTCTAAGTCCTGGATATTCACCTCTGCAACGCTCGGCGACGACGATCAATTGAGCTGGTTCACCGAGCCTTGCGGCTTGGGTGACGCGCGGGTTTTGCGTATTGGCAGCCCCTTTGACTATGCGCGTCAGGCTGCACTCTATGTTCCGCAACATTTTCCCAAACCATCAGACTCCTCCCACGCGTTGGAGGTTGCCGCGTCGGCTGCCCGCTGGGCTGATCGCCTGGGTGGTCGGACCATGGTGCTGACGACCACACTCCGCGCATTGAGGGTCATTGGCGATGCACTTCAACATGCCTTTGAAAAATCGACCAGCATTGAAGTCCTGGTTCAGGGGGCCATGTCTAAAACCATGCTGATTGAGCGCTTTCGCCAGGGTGATGCACAGGGCCAGCGCGCTTGTGTGTTGGTTGCATCGGCTTCGTTTTGGGAAGGTATGGATGTGCCAGGCGATGCGCTCCAGCTTGTGCTGATTGACAAGCTGCCTTTTCCGCCGCCAAACGATCCCATGGCTGAAGCCCGGTCGCGGGCACTTGAGGATGGGGGACGAAACGCCTTCAACGACTATTTTTTGCCGGAAGCTGCAGTGGCTTTGAAGCAGGGCGCCGGGCGGCTGATCCGGCGAGAAACTGACCGGGGGGTTCTCGTGGTGTGTGACAGCCGACTTGCGACCATGGGCTACGGCAAACGACTGCTGAGGGCGCTACCACCGATGGAGCGACTGACCTCCGAAAACCAGCTGCTGGACCGGCTGGATCAACTTACCAAAATTTGTACCACGGATTGTCAGCCGACTTGAATCCTTTGCTCATGAATTCACTTTTCGGATAAGTATTTTCGAGCACCCGTCTGGCGTCATCGCGCAATTGGGTCATTCCCAATGCGTCATAGGATTTGTAGACGATGTAGGTGGCTTCTTCAAGGGCAGGCACATCACGGTAGTCAGCAATCGCAGTTTGGGCCCGGTTGATGGCTGCCACATAGGCGCCACGTGAATAATAGTAGCGGGCCACGTGCACTTCAGACTGGGCGAGGGAGTTGACGGTGTAGCGCATACGCAGGCGGGCGTCTGGTGTGTAGCGCGATTCAGGGAATCGGGTTGCCAGTTCCCTGAACGACTCGAAGGATTCCTTGGCTGCTTTCTGGTCTCTTTCAGAAAGATCCTGGCGTGAAATCGATGCGAAAAGTCCCAGGTTTTCATTGAAGTTGACCAGCCCCTTCAAATAAAGAGCGTAATCGAGCGCTGGGCTGGCGGGATGCAGCTTGATGAATCGGTCCAGCGTGGCTAAGGCTTGAGGTTGCTCGCCACTTTTATACTGGGCATAGGCCTTCTCGAGCTGGGCCTGTTGCGCCAGAGGCGTGCCGGCAGCGCGGCCTTCCAGCTTTTCAAACAATGGAATGGCCTTTTCATAGCCGCCCGACCGGGCTTCCTCTTTCGCTTCGGAATAGATCTTGTTGGGACTCCAGCTAGAGGTTTGGTCTATCGGTTTACTCGAGCAGCCCGCAAGCCCAGCAGACAGTGCCAACACGGCAGTGGCCAAAGATGATGCGCTACGAACGACCGATAATTTGACATGAACCATGGCTATTGCCCCCTGAATGACTGCCCCTAAACTGAGCGCCCCAATTATATCGATCGGCGAATTGACAACTGGCTCTGATGAAGACGTCAGCGATGTGGACTTGGAGGGCAGTGGCGCCGAGTTCGAGTTGCGGACCATCAACGTGCCGCTCGAAAGCCATGGCGCGCGTTTGGACCTTGCCCTGGTCCAAATGGTGCCTGAGTTTTCTCGTAGCTACCTTCAGCAGCTGATTGCGGCAGGTGCGGTCCAGCAGACTGGACTTGCAGTTACCAAGGCATCGTCCCGTGTCAAGGCTGGGGACAAGTTCAGCATTGAATTGAGGCCAACGCTTCAGAGCCAGGCATTCCAACCTGAAGCGATGGATTTGGAGGTGCTGTTTGAAGATGCTTACCTGATGGTCATCATTAAACCCGCAGGCCTGGTTGTACATCCCGCTCCGGGCAACTGGAGCGGGACTTTGCTCAATGGTTTGCTGGCCCACGATACTCAGGCAGCACTGTTGCCGCGTGCCGGGATTGTTCATCGCCTGGACAAGGACACCAGTGGACTGATGGTGGTTGCACGCCACAGGCAGACCATGGACCAACTGGTCGCCATGATCGCGGCGCGAACCGTCAGCCGCGAATATCTGGCGCTGGCGCATGGGTCGTGGCAGGGCTCCACCACGCGACAAGTGAATTTTCCGGTCGGTCGTGACCCGAGAAATCGACTCAAGATGGCTGTGGTTGACCTGGACAAGACGCCAGGCAAAGCGGCGGCAACCGACATTTCCGTTTTGGACAACACAGCCCGGCATTGCGCGGTACGATGCAAGTTGCACACCGGCCGCACCCACCAGATTCGCGTCCATATGGCGGCTATCGGCCACCCGCTTGTTGCTGATGCGGCGTACGGCGGGCAGGCCGATGGCGGGCTGGAGCGTCAGGCCCTGCATGCCTGGCGGCTGGCTTTCAAGCATCCTGTTACGGGCATTCCCCTTTCTTTTGATTCATTGCCGCCGCCAGATTTGCAGTCGGCTTCTGCCTTATTGGGGCTGAGATACAATTTAGGTTAGCTCAGTTTGCACCCGTCAGCTGGCCACCAGCCGCTCGGGCACCGTGTCCCTTGTTGCGCTCCAGCGTGACGCGCCCCGCAGGCGCCCCACCGATTTTTTCGGAACCATGAAATCATGAATACGACGGATGCTAAGCGCGTCCTCGAAACAGCACTTATATGCGCTCAGCAGCCGCTGGCGTTGCGCGATATGGGTGTGCTGTTCAACGGGGCACTGACAGCCGATTCCATCAAGCTGGTGCTTGAGCAGTTGCAGGACGAATGGTCTGGCCGCGGCGTAGAACTGGTCCATGTGGCAACGGGCTGGCGTTTTCAGAGCCGTCCAGAAATGCGTGAGTACCTCGATCGTTTGCATCCAGAAAAGCCACCGCGTTACACCCGGGCGACGCTTGAAACCCTAGCAATTATTGCCTACCGCCAGCCGGTGACCCGGGGTGACATGGAAGACATTCGGGGCGTGACCATCAACAGTCTGATTCTGAAACAGCTGGAAGACCGAGGTTGGGTAGAGGTCATAGGTCAACGCGAAACTGTGGGTCGACCCGCTCTGTACGCAACGACAAAACAATTTCTGGACGATTTGGGCATTGATTCGCTCGATCAGCTGCCGCTGATGGACAGTGCCACTGGATCCTCTGCGATGTTTGAGCAAATTGAATTTGCGGTGGCTGCTACCCCATCGAATGATGAAGTGACTGCGGTATCGGGAGCAGCAGATATAACTGCTGCTGCCTTGTTGAACCCGTAAAAGTAGGTCGAGAGTCCGGATTAGAGTTACCCAAGTTTGAATGCCACCGGTCTGATTCAAACGCATCAACGTACAACCATGCCTCCAAACGATCACCCGGATTTGTCTACACCCCCCGAAGCAGCGCATGGTCAAACCCAGTCACTGCCGGTGAACCAAGGGCCTGTGCCTGGGGGGGGCTCACCTGACGCGCCGCCTGTAGCCCTAGTGGCGGCAGGATTCCCGAAGCCAAAGACAGCGCTTGCCGCCGTTCGTTTTGAGGAGGTCATTACCGGTCAATTTGATGCCGACGAGGCGGACCTGGCACTAGAGGTGCCCAAACGCGTCTTGCCGCCGCAGCCCGAAAGCCCAAAACTTCACAAGGTACTGGCCCAGGCCGGCTTGGGCTCGCGGCTGGAAATGGAGCAGTTGATATTGGAAGGGCGTATTTCGGTGAATGCCGAACCTGCCCACATCGGGCAGCGAATCCAGTTTGGTGATGCCGTGAAGGTAAATGGCAAACCCATACGGGTTCGGATAGACCCACCGCCACCACGGGTGATTGCCTACCACAAGCCTACCGGCGAAGTCGTGACGCATGACGATCCTCAAAATCGGCCGACCGTTTTTCGGCGCTTGCCCAAGCTGTTCCAGGGCAAGTGGCAATCTGTTGGGCGGCTGGACCTCAATACCGAAGGTCTGTTGCTGCTGACCAGCTCTGGCGAACTCGCCAACCGACTGATGCATCCACGCTTTGGTCTCGAGCGCGAATATGCTGTTCGGGTGCTGGGCGCCTTGAATAACGAAGAGAAAAAACGTTTGCTCGAAGGTGTCGCGCTGGATGATGGCAACGCCCAATTTACGTCGATCGAGGCGGGTGGCGGTGAGGGCGCCAACTGCTGGTACAAAGTTACGTTGTCTGAGGGGCGCAATCGCGAAGTGCGACGAATGTTTGAGGCGGTAGGCCATGCAGTCAGCCGCCTGATTCGTATACGTTATGGTGCGATGGTGCTGCCCAGAGGACTCAAGCGCGGGGCTTTTGTAGAACTGGACGAACGCGACATTTGGGCGCTTGTGAATGCGGCCGACCGATCAGAATCGGGCGCCGATGCTCGCTCTGATTCGCGCCGCCGAAAGCCATCTGCAGGCCATGGCGATGCTGGCGACACTCGGCTGGGACGTGGCCCCCGGGCGAATGAGCGGGGCCGTGGCGGAGGTGGGCGCTTTCCTTCTTCTCAACAGGCTGGTCGTGAAGCTTTGCTATCTCCGGAGGCGCAAGGACAGCTTGACGAGGGAGAACTGTCTCCACATGAGTTGCAACCACCCGATGATCGTCACGCCTCGCAGCCTGGCGGCAACACTACCAACCGGCGGCGCGGCGGGAGTAACCGTGGCGCGGGTGGCAGTGGGGCGGGCCCCAATTCCAGGTCCTCGCAACCGCCGGCCGGATTTGGTCGCAATCCGGGTGGAAATTCTGGATTCAACAACAGTACTTCAGGCCAGCGGCGCCGCGATGACCGTGGTGACAGGAACGCCAAGACGGGTGGCGCTGCAACGCCCGATCCCATGAAAACATCGTTTGGCTACATAGGCGCTGAGACCTTTACCCGTCAGCGGGAAAACCAGGGACAGCGTCGCAGCAGCGGTGCCGGTTCTGGAGCGGGCGCAGCGGGGCGGCGTCGAGGCGGCAATGGCGGCTCTGGAGGGGGCAGTGGCAACTCGAATCGCGGCGGTGGCAGTCGGGGCGGGAATCGTTAGACGCATTCGCCCCATCGAGTCTCGCAGGTTAAAATCTTGGGTTGGGTCCGGTTTTGGACCATCTCTAAAAATCAAGGTTAAGGGAATTTTTTATGGCAATCGAACGGACTCTATCGATCATTAAGCCGGACGCAGTGGCAAAAAATGTTATCGGGCAAATCACTGCGCGTTTTGAGGCGGCTGGCTTGAAAGTCGTAGCAGCCCGGCTGGCGCATCTTTCTCGCGGTGAGGCAGAGGCGTTCTATGGCGTCC
>JANMBW010000100.1:0-2603 GCA_031360565.1 Polaromonas sp. | reverse complement strand
TGGCCAGCATCTTCAGGCCTCGCGAGATCTCACCCACGGCAGTGGCACGATTTTCTTCGCTCATGCTGCTGGAGACACTCATCAACTGAAGATAGTCCACCACAATCAAGCCCAGCTTGCCGCATTGGCGAGCCAGGCGCCTGGCGTTGGCGCGTAATTCACTGACAGTGAGCCCGGGGCTTTCATCAATGTGCAGCGAGATGTTGCGGAGCTTTTCGATCGCCTCTGTCAAACGTGGCCACTCTTCGTCGGTCAGCGCGCCAGTGCGCAGGTGGCTTTGGTCAATTTGCCCGATTGAACCCACGATGCGGACAGCCAATTGCGATGCGCCCATTTCCATCGAAAAAACAGCGACAGGCAGGCCCTCATTGAGAGCAACATGCTCGGCGATATTGATCGCCAGCGCGGTTTTGCCCATGGACGGTCTGGCCGCCAGAATGACCAGATCCCCCGCCTGGAAACCAGACGTCATGCGGTCTAGGTCGTAAAAACCGCTGGGTACGCCCGTGACCTCATTCGGGTTTTCGGCCATCTCTGTTACGCGGTCGAGCAGGCTGACAACCAGAGTGTCCATACTCTGGAAGCCCTGCTTCATACGGGAGCCCTGCTCGCCGATGTTGAATATTTTTTGCTCGGCTTCATCAAGAATCATCGCCACCGCTTTGCCCTGTGGGTTAAAAGCGTTGGTGGCAATTTCGTCACTGGCCGCGACCAACTTGCGCAAGATGGAGCGCTCTCGCACGATTTCCGCATACCGACGGATATTGGCGGCGCTGGGCACGAACTGCGCGAGTGAATTCAAATAGCTGAGTCCTCCGACTTCGTCCGCCTTGCCTTTGTTTTGCAAGTGCTCGTACACCGTAATGACATCGGCCGGTTTGGTCGCGTTAATCAACGCACCCACGGCGGCGTAAATCAGTTTGTGCTCAGCGCGGTAAAAATCCTGATCAGTAAGCAAGTCGCCCACCCGATCCCAGGCGCCGTTGTCGAGCAAGAGCCCGCCCAAAACGCTGGACTCGCCTTCAATGGAGTGGGGCGGAATACGCAGCTGGGCTATTTGGCGGTCAGGACTGTAGCCGGGCTGGCGGGAATCGTCTAGGGTAGAAAGTACGGCGGACATGGGTTTCCTGGGTGGGCACTAATGGTACGGCCATCAGGCAGTAAACCGTGTGCACAAAGCTGTGAATAAGCAGGGGAAATGGAGCTTAGATCGAGCTCGACCATGTGTACAAGTCATTGAGCCGACTGGCAAATAAAAAAGCCGCTCAGTGAGCGGCTTTTTTGACGTCGGTAAAACCTTACGCTGTTTCGCCGTAGACGGTGACAGTGATGTCGACCAGAACGTCGGTGTGCAGTGCAACGCTCACAGCATGGTCGCCAGTGGTTTTCAGCGGGCCAACCGGCAAACGAATTTGTGACTTTGCAACAGGAAAACCTTGCTTGCTCAACTCTTGCGCAATGTCATGGTTGGTGACGGAGCCGAAAAGTCGCCCATCAACACCCGCTTTTTGGGTCAGCTTGACGGTGGTACCGCTCAGCTTTTCGCCGTGTGCCTGCGATTCGGCAAGCTTGGCAGCGGCAGCTTTTTCAAGTTCAACGCGCTTGGCTTCAAACTCTGCCTTATTAGCAGCCGTGGCGCGGCGCGCGCGGCCTGAAGGGATCAGAAAGTTGCGAGCGTAGCCATCTTTAACTTTGACAACTTCACCGAGGCTGCCGAGGTTAACGACTTTATCTAACAAAATGATTTGCATGGTCGCGCTCCTTATACGCTACGGTGCTGGTCGCTGTAAGGCAGCATCGCGAGAAAGCGAGCGCGCTTGACGGCAGTATTGATCTGGCGCTGAAAAATCGCGCGGGTGCCGGTCAGGCGTGCGGGAATGATTTTTCCGTTTTCAGAGACGAAGTCGCGCAGGGTGTCGATATCTTTGTAATCGATTTCTTCAACGCCAGCTGCGGTAAAGCGGCAAAAGCGCTTGCGCTTGAACAGCAGTGATTGGGTGTTGCGCTTGGGACGCTTGTCTTTATTGAAACGTTTTGGTCCGGGCATGATGGACTCCTTAAATTGGGTTTATGGCCTGAATATGAAAAACAAGACTTTTGCTGGTACGGGCATTAATCAAGAAACCGGTGAACAGTTGGACTTGGCCCAGTTCGACTTTGGATGACGTTTCGGCCAGCGCACCAAATGCAACCGCCCTGACTGTCAGCTTGACCTGCCTCGTTGCGCCGCCTTCTTCAACTTCGGACTCATGCTCGAGTACCAGGTTAAGTGCAGGGATTCCGGCGGGCGTGTAGCGAAGAGGACTGGCCTCGGCGATACGCGCGGTCAACTTGACCGAGTTCAATGATCGATTAGTGGCCTGTGTGATTAATTGCCTGCGTATTCAGCTTGTTGGGTCTTGCGCGCTTCTTCGCGCTCGACGTTACGCATCATCAGGGATGGGCCGGTTTCGGCTTTCTTCTTGACCACGGTCAGGTGGCGCAGCACAGCATCGTTGAACTTGAACGCGTGTTCAATTTCTTCCATCACAGCTTGTGACGCTTCGATGTTGATGCACAGGTAGTGGGCTTTACCGAGTTTTTGAATCAGATAAATGAGCTGG
>JANMBW010000514.1:0-3122 GCA_031360565.1 Polaromonas sp. | reverse complement strand
AACCAGGCGATCTCGGGCGTGGTCCAGGCCGAGCAATCTCCCGGAGGTCCCCTGCTGCTGCCGGCTGACGCCTGGCAAGAAGCACGCCTTGCGCCTGCTGGGGGCGTTCGAACGCTAAGCGACGGCTCGCCCGCCTATGCGCTGGAGTCGGTGCCAGGCGTGAGCTACCGCATCAACCGTGAGAGCCAGAGCATTGAGATCACCGCTCCCGCCGCTGCGTTCATGGGCTCCACGCTCAAACTTCAAAACGACATGCCCACAGCGCCACCGCGTCCACCGCCAGGTTTGCTGCTCAATTACGACGTATCGCTAAGCAGCAACTCGGCCGGTGGCCCGGTCAGCAGCGGCGCCCTCCTTGAAGCCATCGCCTTCAGCCGGTTTGGCAGCTTTGTCAGCTCCACCCTGATCCGGAACGAAGGGGGTCTGCGCAGCGTGGAGCGGCTCGACACTTTCTGGCGTTACGACATACCGGAGCGTCTGGAAACCCTGGTGGTGGGCGACACCGTGGGGGTGGGGGGCGGCTGGAGCCGTCCTGCTCGTTATGGGGGCGTGCGGTGGGGCCGCGACTTCAGCCAGCGACCAGGCTTTGTGACCTTTCCCCAATTGTCCTTGAGCGGGGAAGCGGCACTGCCTTCTACCGTGGACGTGCTGGTCAACAATGCCCGCCGCAGCAGTCAACAGGTGCCGCCAGGTCCATTTGATCTGACGAATGTGCCGGTCGTCGCCGGCGCGGGTGAAATCAACCTGGTGGTACGCGATCTGCTCGGACGCGAGACCGTGCTGCGACAAAGCTATTACGTTGCCCCCCAGCTGCTGGCTGTCGGCTTGATTGATTATTCATTCGAGGCCGGTCGGCTGCGCTCGGGTTACGGCCAAAGCAGCCGCTACGGCGACGTCTTTGGAGCGGCTACCTGGCGCCAGGGCTTGAGCACGCGCTTCACCGGCGAAGTTCGCCTCGAAGTGCAGGCCGAGCGCCGCGCCGCAGGTGTGGAACTGGCCGGACTGATGGGCGAATTAGGCTTGGGCCGGATCGCACTGGCAAGTTCAAGCGGCAGCATGCAGGGTGTGGTCGAGCGAGGCAACTTGCTGCGTTTGAGCATGGAACGCAGCACGCCGAGCGGTGGCGGCGCACTGCAGTACCAGCGCACCAGCCGGGGCTTTGCGCCATTTGGCGAAGCCACTGGCCCACTGGTAGCGGCGCAACGGGCCCGCGAAAGCTGGCTGGCCAGCGTGGGCGGCACCCTCTGGGGACAGGTGACCAGCGGAATAAATTACGTGAGCCAAACCCGGTGGGACGGCGACAGCATTAAAACCGCGGGCTTGTCACTCAATGCGCCTTTGTGGAAGCGCGTCGGGCTGGGCGTATCCTTAAACAAACGACTCGATGGCGACCGGGCATGGCAGGCCGGAATCAGCCTGAACCTGACACTTGACGATGGCATCCAGATGGCAGCTCGCTCGGATAGCTCTCGGGATGCCAAAGCCACGGCCAGGGTTTCAGCAGCGAGCAACCCACCAGCCGGCCCGGGTCTGGGTTGGCGTACCGAAGTCTCTACCATTGATAGCCAGCGCGCCCGCGCAGGTCTGCAATACAACACCAGTCAGACCGAGCTGGCTTTGGACGGGGCGTCTGATGCGAGGGGCCATGTGGCCACCCGCGCGGGCGCTCGGGGCTCGTTGGGATGGCTCGCAGGAATGCCCTTTGCCTCACGCTCCATCGGGCAAGGCAGTTTTGCGGTGGTTGAAGTCGAAAACATGGCGGGTGTGCCGATCCGCCGCAGCAATCAGGTGGTTGCCGAAACAGACCAGCGCGGCCTGGCATTCGTTCCCGGCTTGTTGCCCTGGCAGAAAAACGAGATTGCGATTGACCCGGTTGACCTGCCGCTCGACGCCGAGATTGCCGAGACGATCAAATATGTGACACCCTTTTCCGGAAGCGGAACGATTGTCAAGTTTGCAGTCCAGCGCCAGCGTCAGGCCCTGGTCGTCCTGCTACAAGCCGACAGCCAGCCCGTGCCCGTCGGCACCAAAGTCAAGCTGCTGCCCACCGGCGCGGAGTTCGTGGCGGGCCGGCGCGGCGAAGTCTGGCTGAGTGGCCTGGCTGCCGTGCGTCAGCCGGTGCAGGTCACTTGGCCAGCGGGCAGCTGCCAGATGGATCTGACGGTGCCTGTGGCCGAAGGCGATGCGCCCCTGAAAATTGGCCCCGTCTCCTGTGGAAAGAACTGACGTGACCGAAGCGACCCACTGCCCACGCGGCAACACCTGGCCGTGGCGCGGGACGCTGGCCGGGTTGGCAGCCCTGATAGCGAGCGGCGCTGCCCAGGCGGGCTGCACGGTCAGTTCATCTGGACTGGCGTTTGGAGCCTATCAGCCCTTGAGCGTGTCCGGCAGCCTGATTTCTAGCGACAAGACCAGCGACGCCAGCATTGCGATCGTCTGCACAGGTATTTCGGTGCTCAGCAGCTACACCCTCGCGCTCGGCCCCAGCACGACAGGTGCGGGGGATCGGATCAGCAACCGCTACCTGTCCAACACCAGTGGCGGTGCCGATATGCTGTTTAACGTCTACACCAACCCCCTACACACTACCGTGTGGGGAAACGGCAGCACCGGAAGCCTGATCTCTGGCGTGATCCCCATCAGCCTCGGCAGCACCACACAAACCGTGACGGTTTATGGCCGGATACCCGGAGGTCAAGCCACTCTGAGGGCAGGTTCTTTTTCAGGGTCCTTGCTGATGACCCTGACTTACAACCCCTGACGCGGAGGCGACTGTCCCCGCCTTGCGTTGCCGTGCTAAGCCTCCGTCGCTTGCGGCCGGAACAATTCATGGTGCGACAACTTTCCGCCTACAAAAGTGCAGCTGACGTTCGACAGCGAGCCGTCGGTCCAGACAAACACTTCTGGCTGCTCGTCCTTGGGTGATTGCTGGACTCCGAGCGCGCGGGTCATCGCAATCACATGCAGCAGCGTCATGCCAGGTTTGAGTTTTGCATTGAGCATCACGGCGCTATCGACATAGCCAATTGGCCGGCCGGTGGCACGTTTGAGCACCTGCATCATGCGGCTGAAATGCAGCAGCATCCAGAACACCAACACACTGACCACCGCCGCGATGCCGG
>JANMBW010000455.1:0-2220 GCA_031360565.1 Polaromonas sp. | reverse complement strand
CGTCGCCAAAGCCAAAGGCTTCGCGATTGCAGACCACGCCCTGAGCCTGTACGCGCATTGTGTAAAGGACAACTGCGTCAATCGGCCTAAGAACCCTCGCGCGCACAGCGCTTAAATTGGCGTCGCAGGATTAGCTTCGGATGTATTAACTGCCGCTGTCCATGGCCTTTTGGGCGCTAGCCGACAGCGGTCCCCACGGATACCCGTCGGGAACAGCCACCACCCAGGGTTTACCGGTGGCGGCATTCCGGGCGCCGAGCTTGACCGAATCGACCACGGAGCCCAGTGCCAGCGCATGACCAGTGACGGCCTGTGCAAACCAGGCGAGTTCACGCACCGAGGCAGCGAACAAACCCACCGTGTCGAGTGACCAGGAAAAGCTTTTGAATCCGGAAGTTGGCAGCACGCCAAAACTGGGTTTGAGCGCGCTGACGCCACAGTACGAGGCGGGCCGGATGATGGAGCCGCCGGTTTGGGTACCGACCGCAAAAGGCACCAGGCCTGCTGCGACGGCCGCCGCCGAACCAGCTGACGAACCGCCCGGAGTGTGCCCAGGCGCGTTGGGATTGAGCGTGGCGGTCGGATGCAGAAATGCAAATTCTGTGGTGCTGGATTTTCCGATCACCAGACCGCCCGCGCGGCGGATCACGCTGACCATGGCGGCATCGCAGCGCGAGGGCAGCTTGGGATAGATCGCCGATCCATAGCGCGTCGGCAAAGTCGTGGTGTCAAAAATATCCTTGACGGCGACAGGCAGTCCTTGCAGCGGCCCTCCGTAGGCTCGCACGGCCTTGAGCTGGGCCAGTGCGTCAGCCGAATCGAGTACCGCGACAAAGGCACCCAGCTTGGCGTCTTGCGCTTCAATGCGGGCCAGGGTCTCGCGCAGCAGGGTTGCCGCGTCGAGCGAGCCGGCAGCCAGCTGACTGGCCGTTTCAATGGCCGAAAGGTGGGGTGATTTCATGGTGTGAAAGTCCGGATGGCAGAAGGGGGACGAAAGGCCTGGCAGATCTCGGTGCGGGTCTCAAAATACGGTCCGCCAATCAGATCGATGCAGTAGGGCACCGCAGCAAAAATGCCGGGCGTGATGACCTGGCCGCTGGCGTCCTTCAAACCTTCCAGCGTTTGCGCGATCGACTTCGGTTGGCCCGGCAGGTTGATGATCAGACTTTGGCCGCGCACCACGGCGCACTGGCGCGACAAAATCGCGGTGGGCACAAACTTCAAACTGATCTGGCGCATCTGCTCGCCAAAACCGGGCATGACCTTGTGCGCAATGGCCAGTGTGGCTTCGGGCGTCACATCGCGCAGCGCGGGTCCGGTGCCGCCGGTGGTCAGTACCAGCGAGCAGCCGGCGTCCACCAGAGCGACCAGGGCGGCGCTGATGCCGTCCTGCTCATCGGGTATCAAACGCTCTTGAAAAGTGATGGGATTGCAGAGCGCGCGCGTCAGCCAGTCCTTCAAAGCCGGCAGGCCTTTGTCGACGTAAACACCGGTAGAGGCCCGGTCGCTGACCGAAACGATGCCGACGGTGACGGGATCGTAGCCAGTGCTCATGCTGCGGGTTCCTGCGCGTTTTTCATGACCTCTTTGACCAGCTGAAAAATTTCCCGGTAGGACTTGCCATGGCGCGGCGCTTCGCCGGGTTTTTCAGGCTTGAAATCCTTGCGTGCCTGGCGAACCAGGGCACGCAGCTGCTGCGCGTCGGTTGCCGGGTAGCTGTTTAGCCAGGTGCCCAGCGCGTCGTCGTCCTGCACCAGTTTGTCGCGCCATTGCTCGGCCAGGTGCAGCTGCAAGGTCAGTTCTGCAGAGCCATTGAGCTGTTCATTGATGGCTTCGCGAATCGGGTTGGCATCGAGCGGGCGCATCAGCTTGCCGATGAACTGCAGCTGGCGCCGCCGGCCTTCGAAGTTGGTGATTTTTTTCGCCTCGGCAATCGCGTCGAGCAGCTTTTCGGGCAGATCGAGCTTGGCCATCAGGTCGCCCCGCAAGGTCAGCAAGGCCTCGCCAAGCGCCTGTTTTTCGTCCGCCTCGGCCTTCAGTTGGGTCTTGCTGGGCGGGCCAGACTCCTCGAGTGCGATTTCTTCGGGTTTCACGAAGCGTCCGTTGGACCAGTATCCCTTGATGGCCTTAGGAGTCTTGTTAGTCATAGCAGTCAGTATCATAGCTACCCTATGACACGCAAGACCCCCTCCGGAATTTCCCGCGGCAAAGCTGCCGAAC
>JANMBW010000400.1:0-3256 GCA_031360565.1 Polaromonas sp. | reverse complement strand
TGGCGTAATTGCGCTGGATGAATTCAATCAGTTTTTCATGCTTTAACAGCGAACCCTTGCTGACAGCCTGTCGGCCAGGTTCGCTGGACGGCGCGCAAAAAGCCCCTGCTGCCTGCGCCCGCTCATCGCGCATATACCAGTCGCCCCGCGCACTCAGGCCCAGCCAGCCGTAGCAGTCGGGCACGTTGGGCCACTTGAGCAATGCCGCCTTGACGAGGTCATCCATCTGGGGTTTGCGCTCGGGTCAAAGGCAGGTTGCCAGAAAACCGGTGACGGCCTCGGGCATGGCACGAACATAACCCGGAAACGGCGCCGACGGAAAACCCACATGTCCGCCCTGTGCGGTGTGCCACAGGGTCAAGCTGGCGCTGACGTCTTTGGCCTGCGGCAGGCTGCTGGCCGGAATGAAGGGATCGTTGAGTGCATTGAGAGCCAGCGCAGGCACCCGAATTTGATACAGATGCGGCTTGGCAGAGGCCCTCTCCCAGTAGTCTTCGGTATTTTTAAACCCATGAATAGGCGCTGTCACCACATTGTCGAACTCGTACAAATCACGCGCTGCCAGCAGCGCTTCCCGGCTGTACAGGCCGGGGTGCTGGTCGAGCTTTTGCAGGGCTTTGGGCACCATGGTTTTGAGAAACATCCGGGTATAAACCAGACGGTTAAAACCTCGGCCAATCGCCCAGCCGCTGGCCGCCAGATCCAGCGGCGAAGAGACGCAGGCCACGCCGCTGACCACGCCTGCTGCTGCATGGCCCATTTCAGCTGCCCAACGCATCAGGGCGTTGCCGCCCAGTGAAATACCCACCGGCAGCAATGGGCCCGGGTGAATCGTCTTGAAACGCCGCAAGATCCAGTCGATTTCTTCAAAATCGCCCGAATGGTAGGCGCGCGGGGCGTGGTTCAGTTCACCCGAGCAACCCCGAAAATGCGGCACGGCACAGGCCCAGCCCCGCACCCGTGCCACGTCTGCCAGCGCCTCGGCATAGTGGCTGGCAGAAGACCCCTCAAGACCATGAAAAATCACCAGCAGTGGCGCGCCTGCCGGACTGTCATGCGCAGCAAAGTCCACATCAACAAAGTCATGGTCAGCGGTAGTCCAGCGCTCGCGGCGGAACACCGGCTGCGGGCCCATGAAGCGCTGGGCGCGCAGGGCTGCCCAAATGGTTTGCAGATTACCGCCGGGCAACCACCACGGCGCCGAATAGTGCATGGTCACCGTGTGGTCAGTGGAGGATTTGCGGACCGTCAGCGACTTCCAGCATTTCACGCGGCGTGCCCGGACTGGCATGGTGGGCCACCATACGCCAGCCGTGGACGGTTCGCTGGTAAACATTGGTAGCGATCACGTAGGCGTGACGCGGACCCTCTTCGGTGAGCACATCGATACGCTCCAGCACGCTGTGCACGCTGGCATCGATGGACTCCAGCTTGTGGACTTTCTCGGGGCGGGCCTGAATGCTGCCGTTGGCAAACATGGCGTCAAACGAGGATCGAATGGCACCGATGCCCAGCAGCCGAGCGCTGCCGGGGTGAACGCACACAATATCGTCCTCATCGGCCCAGCACGCCATGAGGTTGTCGATATCGCCACTCTGAAGCGCTTCGTAAAAAGCCGCTTCGGTATCGTCGGCGGTGCCAACGCTGGCTGGTGGAACTTTAGGTTTTCTCATGCGGGCGGTCAAAAAGGGCGGTCTGCGCTTGCATTGCAGTCAACTGGCTTCTCAGACGAATAGTAGTCCACCAGGGCCACCTGATGCGGCCCAACGTGGCGGCAACGTCCGACGGCTGAGCCTTGCAGGGCATGCTAGTCTGCGCAGTATCGATTATGGTAGTGTTGTCATCGACTCCAGGAGGCTGTTTCATGATTTACCGATTTTCAAGTCTCATTCTGCTCAGCATCGCCAGTTTTTTGCTGCCTGGCTGCGGCTACAACGACTTCCAGCGACTGGACGAACAGACCAAGTCGGCCTGGGCAGAAGTGCTCAACCAGTACCAGCGGCGGGCCGATCTGATCCCCAACATTGTGGCGACCGTGAAAGGTGAAGCTGCATTTGAGCAGGACACCCTGACCCGGGTGGTTGAAGCGCGTGCCAGGGCGACGTCGATTCAGGTGACGCCCGAAACCTTGAAGGATCCGGCAGCGTTCAGTAAATTTCAGGCCGCGCAGGGTGAACTCAGTTCAGCCTTGTCGCGGCTGTTGGTGGTGACGGAAAACTACCCCAACCTCAAGGCCAACCAGGGCTTTCAGGATTTGCGGGTGCAACTGGAGGGCACCGAAAACCGGATCACGGTGGCGCGCAACCGCTACATCCAGGCCGTGCAGTCCTATAACGTGCTGACGCGAAGTTTTCCCAACAACCTCACAGCCATGGTTTTCAATTACAGCGTCAAGCCCAATTTCACAGTGCAGAACGAAGCCCAGATCTCGGCTCCGCCTTCCGTCAGTTTCGAAAAGAAATAGAGGCATAGAGTGCCTAAAGCCCAATCAAATCGGGCACTTATAGCTATTTTATTTATAGCGTTGGTTTTTTTAGGCCTGGCCTTGACAGGTCGAGCGATGGCGCAGGACCTGCAAGGTTTGCCCCCGCTCAGTGCCCACGTGATGGACCTGACCGGCACACTCGATGCCGGCCAGCGACAGTCGCTGGAGGCCAAGCTCACAAGTTTTGAGCAAAGCCGCGGCACACAACTGGTCATCTTGATGGTGCCGAGCACCCAGCCGGAAGATATTTCCGATTACACCCAGCGGGCCGGCGACGCCTGGAAGATCGGCCGCAAGGATATTGGTGATGGCTTGCTGCTGGTCGTTGCCAAAAATGATCGCAAGGTCAGAATCGCCACCACCAAAACTCTTGAAGGTGCCGTGCCTGACCTGGTCGCCCGGCAGATCATCGACAACGCCCTTGCGCCCCGCTTCAAGCAGGGGGACTATGCGGGCGGCCTGAATCTGGCCGCAGACCAGTTGATGGCCCGTATTTCCGGCGAGAACCTTGCCCTGCCTTCAGCCAAAGCGGGCACCGGTAGCGGACGCGGCCTAGCCGGTTTTGACTGGACTTCCATTGCCGTGTTTTTGTTTTTGATCGTTCCGGTGGGGGTCAGATTGCTTTCGGGCATCTTGGGGCGCAAGCTCGGCTCGGTCGCCACCGGTGGTGCAGTCGGACTGCTGGCTTGGGTGTTGACCAGCAGTCTGGTGCTCGCTGGCGTCGCGGGGGCGATCGCCATTTTGTTCGCCCTTTTTGCAAGCGTTGGCGCG
>JANMBW010000349.1:0-2071 GCA_031360565.1 Polaromonas sp. | reverse complement strand
TGATGCACCTGCTTGAGCTTGCGCCGGGTGTCCTGGTTCAGTTTGCCGTCCACTGTCAGAATATGTAGAGCCTTTAGCAGCTCGACAGACTGGCCAGGACGCAGTTCTTCAATCACCTGCTCGGACTTCTTTTTGGGTCCGGCTTTTCGAAACGATGGGCCTGACAGAGGGAAAGAGGGTTGTTGCATGAGCACTCAGTTTAGCGGCGTAGCGGCGGTGCTGCCTCTACCCGCATCCAGGCAGGCGCTCACTGCGACCATTCATATTGCGTGCAATTTAATTGCTCGCTATAATTTTGAGTATGTCGAACAAAAACACTGCCATGCTTGAGTTGGATAACCAGCTTTGCTTTGCGCTGTACTCGACTTCCTTGGCCATGACCAAGGTCTACAAGCCCTTGCTCGATGCACTGGGGCTCACCTACCCCCAATACCTGGCCATGCTGGTGCTCTGGGAGCGTGATGGATTGACCGTATCTGAGATGGGAGAGCGTCTTTACCTCGACTCGGGAACGCTCACTCCGCTGCTCAAGCGACTCGAAGTCGGCGGCTTCATCTCACGCTTACGCGCGGCAGACGACGAGCGTCGGGTCTACATCACCTTAACCGCCGCGGGCCGAAAGCTCAAACTTAAAGCCAATGCCATTCCGGGCTGTATCCTGAGTGCCAGTGAATGCTCCTTTCCCGAACTGACTTTGCTCACCCGGCAGGTGCAGGCCTTGCGGCAGCGCCTGGTGGCCTGAAGCCCTTTCGTTTTTTTCCCAACCGCCCTCAATCAGAGGCATTTCTTAAGGAGTCACTATGACCAAACCCGCAAAAATCGTTTACACCGCTCACGCTTTCGCCACCGGCGGTCGCGAAGGCCAAGCCAAATCGTCTGACGGCCTGCTCGACGTCAAACTCGTGACCCCCAAAGAAATGGGCGGTGCAGGCGGTGGCGTGAACCCCGAGCAACTGTTTGCAGCCGGCTATGCCGCCTGCTTTCTGGGCGCGATGAAGTTTGTCGGCGGTCTGGAAAAGATTGCTGTGCCGGCTGATACAAAAATCGAAGGCCTGGTGGGCATTGGCCCTTTCGGCGCAGGCGCCACGCCTGAAGGTTTCAATATTGCTGTCGAGCTGAAAATCAATGTCCCCGGCATGGATAAAGCTGCCGTTCACGCACTGGTAGAAAAGACGCACAAGGTGTGCCCTTACTCCAACGCCACCCGCGGCAACATCGACGTGACACTGACAGTGGTGTAAGCCCTGCCCGACCCGAGCACCGGTCGGACATCAGGCGGCGCGGACTACCCAGTCGCGCCGCCTTTTTATTTGGCGGTCCGCCACGGCACGCTGAACACACGTGGACAATCGGGCCATGAATCAGCCCCTCGCGCCATTCCACCCAGCGATTGCACATGCCTACGAGTCCCTAACACCTGACGTGGTGCTGGACGCCATGGCCAGCGTGGGCCTGCACGGCGATGGCAGATTGATGGCCCTGTCAAGTTACGAAAATCGCGTTTACCAGGTGCATCTTGAAAGCAGCGTCGGCCAGGCTGAAGCTGCCGCAGACGTGGTCGTTGCCAAGTTTTATCGGCCGGGCCGCTGGCGTGACCAGCAAATCATTGAAGAACATGCATTCGCCGCCGAGCTGATGGCAGCTGAAGTTCCGGTGGTGGGTGCACAGGTGTTGCATGGTGACACCTTGCATCATTTTGGAGGCTTCAGTTTTAGCGTGTCCCCTCGTCGTGGCGGCAGACGGCCAGAGCTGGACAGCCTTGAGGTACTGGCCTGGATTGGCCGCTTTCTGGCGCGCATTCACACGGTCGGAAGCGCCAAACCCTTCATGCACCGCCCGGCGCTGAATCTACAGACCTTTGGACACGAATCGAGCAAGGTTTTGTTGGAGGGCGGCTACCTGCCATTAGATATGGCGTCGCGCTGGCGCAGGGCTTTCGACGGCGCCATGCAAACTGCTCAGGCGGTGTTTGAAAGTGTCGGTGAAATCAAGTCGCTGCGACTGCATGGCGATTGCCACCCGGGCAATATTTTGTGGACGCCAGAGGGGGTGCCGGGCGCAGGACCCCATT
>JANMBW010000326.1:0-3750 GCA_031360565.1 Polaromonas sp. | reverse complement strand
CTGCCGCGCCGATGGCTACAAGGTCACGGTCACGGTGATCAATCGGCATGCCCGGACCGCAGTGGTGCTCAGTGACGATGGTGTGAACCCGCACACGGTCGAAAACAGCATGCGCAAGGCCTACACCGCATTCACCACCCGTAACTCCACTGGCGAGATGGCCAAGCGCCCGCAGCCAGGCCTCTCGGGTTTCATGCTGCTGGACAAAATCACACCGATTGAAGGCGGCTTGCCTATTTTTGCCGCCAAGGAACTGGTCGGAGCCATCGGCATTTCTGGCGCGCCGGGCGGTGAAAAAGACGCGGCATGCGCGCAGGCAGGTCTGGACAAGATCGCCAAGTCACTCGGCAACTGATCGCTGCCGGGCCAGCTGGCACCGTGCCACCACTGGTAGCTAGCGTCGAGCTTGACCTTCAGGCATTCAAGGCTTCCAGCAACTCGGTCTCGATCGCGATCTGGGCCTTGTTGTGCTGGAGCTCCGGTCCGTCAATCAGAAAAATATCTTCTACCCGCTCACCCAGCGTTGTGACTTTTGCCAGTTGAAGATTGATGCGGTGGCGAGCCAGCACGCGTGCGATTAAGTAGAGCAGACCGGCACGGTCGCTGGCTGACACGCTGAGCAGCCAGCGCTGGGCTTTTTCATCGGGCCGCAAGTCCACCCGCGGCGCAATCGGAAAACTTTTAACCCGCCGTGACAGTCTGCCCTTGCCTGGCGTGGGTAGCGGGCCGCGCTCTTCGATGGTGCGGTGCAGATTGGCCTCCACCATGGCAGCCAGTTCGCGGTAGTGGTCTGCCAGGTCCGGGCTGACGACTTGAAAGGTGTCCAGTGCATAGCCATTTTTGGCGGTGTGAATCTTGGCATCGAGAATGCTGAAGCCGGCTTCATCAAAGTACCCACAAATGCGCGCAAAAAGATCAGGCGCATCCAGCGTGTAGACCAGCACCTGCATGCCTTCGCCGGCGGATGACCGGCGGGCGCGCACCATCACGCCGACCGTGCCGGCATGGCGTGACAGCTGCCGGGCATGCCAGGCGATGTCGGATGCGTCATGCCGCATGAAATAACTCACGTCCAGGGAGTCCCACAGCAGCTTGTGACCTTCGAACGGCTCTGCATGGAGGGCCAGTTCGGTCAGGGCCTCGCGTTTGCGGGCTTCGGCCTCAGCGCCCGGATCGGGTGCGCGTCCTCCCAGCACCCGCAGCGTGTAGCGGTACAAGTCGTCGAGCAGCTTGCCTTTCCAGGCGTTCCAGACCTTGGGGCTGGTGCCGCGAATGTCCGCAACCGTCAGTAAATACAAAGCGGTGAGGTAGCGCTCGTTTCCGACGCGCTGGGCGAATGCTGCAATGACGTCAGGATTGCTCAGGTCTTCTTTCTGGGCAATCCGGCTCATGGTCAGATGTTCGCCGACCAGGAATTCCGCAAGCTTGGCGTCCTCACTGGCAATCCCATGCGTTTTGCAAAACACATGGACCTCTTTGCGGCCGAGGTCAGAATGGTCACCACCACGCCCCTTGGCAATGTCATGAAACAGGGCGGCGATGTAAAGGATCCAGGGCTTGTCCCAGCCTGCTGCCAGTTGCGAGCACACCGGGTACTCGTGCGAATGCTCGGCCATGAAAAAACGCCGCACGTTGCGCAGCACCATGAGGATGTGCTGATCGACCGTGTAGACGTGAAACAGGTCGTGCTGCATCTGGCCGACGATTTTGCGGAACACCCACAGGTACCGTCCCAGCACCGAGGTCTGGTTCATCAGGCGGATCGCATGGGTCACGCCATCGGGTTCGAGCATCAGACGCCGGAAAGCGGCATGGTTGACCGGGTCGTTGCGAAAACTCGCGTTCATCAGGCCGCGAGCGTTATACAGCGCCCGCAGTGTTCGTGCCGACAGCCCCTTGATTCCGATGTCGGATTCATAGAGCAGAAAAGTCTCCATGATGGCGTGCGGATTGCGCTGGTAAACATCGTCGCTGTTGACCTCCAGCATGCCCGCTTTGTCTGAAAAGCGCTCATTGATGATGCGCAGCGGATAGGTGTTGGGGCTCAGGCGTTCTTCAATGTTGAGCAGCAAAATCTGGTTGAGCTGCGTAACGGCCTTGGCGGCCCAGTAGTAGCGCTTCATCAGCGCTTCACTCGCCCGGCGCGGCGGCTTGCCGCCACCTTCGACCTGCGCTGAGTAGCCAAACAATTGGGCGACTGCAGTCTGAAGATCAAAAACCAGTCGGTCTTCGCGCCGGCCCGCCACCACATGCAGCCGCGCCCGGATCAGGCTCAACAGCGCTTCATTGGCCTTGATCTGGCGGACTTCAAAAGGCGTGGCGATGCCGCTTCGGGCCAGGTCGTCCCAGGATTTTCCCAGACCTGCCGCCCGGGCGACCCACCGAATCACCTGCAGATCGCGCAGGCCGCCCGGGGACTCCTTGCAGTTGGGCTCCAGCGAATAGGGGGTATCTTCAAACTTGTTGTGGCGCTGACGCAGTTCCAGGGTTTTGGCGACAAAAAAGGCCTTGGGGTCCAGTGCAGCATCGAGCTGCTGCTGCAGCCGGGAAAAGTTGTTTTTTGCGCCTGCCACCAGGCGACTTTCGAGCAGCGAGGTTTGCACCGTCACGTCCTTGGCTGCTTCTTCTACGCAGTCGGCGACCGTGCGCACGCTGGAAGCGATTTCCAGACCGCTGTCCCAGCAGCTGCTGATAAAGGTTTCTACCTTGGCCTTGAGGGCGGGGTCGTCGTCGACCTGGGCATCCTTGGGCAGCAGCAGCAGCACGTCCACATCCGAGTGCGGAAAAAGTTCGCCCCTGCCATATCCGCCGACCGCCACCAAACAGGCCGCGGCCGGCAAATCAGCCATCTGCCACAGCAACCCCAGCGTCGCATCGGTGTGTCGGGCCAGTTTTCTGAGCAGGCTGATGACACTGCGGCTCGATGCGCCGTTGGCGGCCAGCGATGCAAACAAGGCGTTCTTGCCGGCTCGGTATTGCTCGCGCACGTGCGCCACCTCAGTCATGGCACATGGCCCGGCCTATGGCTCGGTCGTAGATTCATGCACCCAGAAGTTCGCTTTGCCGCACTGGGGAGGCGCTGACAAAAGCAGGAACCGCCGGGCTGCCCGCTGAGAGCGTGAGCACTTCGTAGCCCGTCTCGGTCACCAGAACCGTGTGTTCCCATTGCGCCGAGAGGGAATGGTCACGCGTCACGATGCTCCAGCCGTCTTTTTCAGGGCCGTCCTTGATGTCGCGCTTGCCAGCATTGATCATGGGTTCGATCGTGAAGGTCATGCCAGGCATGAGTTCTTCCAGCGTGCCCGGGCGGCCGTAGTGCAGCACTTGCGGCTCTTCATGGAATTTGTTGCCAATCCCGTGGCCGCAAAATTCGCGAACGATGGAAAACCCCTGTTTTTCTGCGAATTGCTGGATTGCAAACCCAATGTCGCCCAGCCTGACGCCCGGCTTGACCCGCATGATGCCTTGCCACATCGCCTCGTAGGTCACCGAACACAGGCGCTTGGCCGCGATCGAGGTTTCACCGACCAAGTACATCCGGCTGGTGTCCCCATGCCAGCCGTCCTTGATGACGGTCACGTCGACGTTGACGATGTCACCCTTTTTCAAGGGCTTGTCATTCGGAATGCCATGGCAGACCTGGTGATTGACTGACGTACAGAGCGATTTGGGGTAAGCACCATAACCGGGCGGCTGATAGCCCAGCGTGGCCGGAATCGTGCCCTGTACCTGGGTCATGTAGTCGTGGGC
>JANMBW010000302.1:0-1570 GCA_031360565.1 Polaromonas sp. | reverse complement strand
CCAAGCCGGAAGAGTCCGCCAAGATCATTGGCAAGTTCATGGGCGTGACCGCCAAGGAAGTCAAGGAGCAGCTCTCGGGTGTCTACAACATTCCCCTGGCTGAAATGCCCAAGGCGTTCGTGAAATCAACCGCCACCACCTCCTACTTCGGAAGCGGTGAAGTCATCGGGCAACTGCTCAAAGCCAAGGGTCAAATCAAAACCGTTCCTGCGACAGAAGCGACCTTTGACGCCCAGTTTGTCACGGCGCTGACCAAGAAGTAAGGTGAAAAGTAAGCGCCTGTGCCCAGACCTGCGGTATAGGCCTCGACCGAGCCCGCACCAAAAATCAGCACTTCCGCGCTGTCACCATCGGTTTGCCCGCCGTCAGCCAAAGGCGGCGGGTAGAACCAATCCGCACCAGTAGAGGTCCAACTGGCATGACCCTTATTTCGCCTTATTTCGCGTCCTATTTCCGCTATTCCGATGGCGTGCTCCCTAATGTGCTGGCGCTGGGCTTGACCGTTTTTGGCTACCCGCTGGGTATTTGGCTGCTGCTCTCGCCATCGTGGGGGTGGAATGCGCTGGGTTTCGCTTTGGTGGTGCTCACGCTGGTTTGGTCCGCCTACTTTATTCATGAGTTTGCGCACCAGGCCATCTTCAAAACGCCCTCCGCCAATGCGCGTTGGGGCACCGTGATGAGCTGGATCAACGGCAGCTGCTTCGCGAGGTTTGACGACATGCGCCGCAAACACATGCGGCACCATGTCGAACGCGCCGACGTCATCACCTTTGATGCCAGAGGTTTTCTGCTGGCCGCCCCGGCCTGGCAAAGAAAGCTGGTCTTGGCGCTCGAATGGGCGTATTTCCCCGCAGTGGAATTCATGATGCGCGGCTTTGTGATGCTGATGCCGTTCCGTGCAGGCGGCGCGGCGCGGGCCAGAGCACGAATGGTGCTCATCGCCTTCGTGCGTTTGGCAGGCTGGACGCTGTTGGCCCTGGTTTCCATCAAGGCGCTGCTGCTTTATTTTGCGGCCTATCTGTTCTTTATCACGCTGCTGCGCTTTGCCGACTGTTTCCAGCACACCTACGATGCTTACCCCATCCTGGACGACGCGCCAATTCCGGACGACAAGCTGCGTGATCGTGCCTATGAGCAGCTCAACACCTTCAGTGACATCGTGGGCATGAACCATCCCTGGCTCAATTTGCTATGGCTCAACTTTGGCTTTCACAACGCCCACCACGAGCGGCCGACCATGCCGTGGTACCGGCTGCCGGCCTACCACCGTGAGCTGTATGCAACTGACTATGCCCAGGTCATCACCGTGCGCGAGTTGCTCCGGAGCTTTCATATCAACCGCGTCAAGCGGGTCCTGTCCACCGACTATGGCCAGGTTGGCGCAGCCGGCACAGCGGGTCGTGCTGACCAGTTTCTTGGCGCGGTAGGGGTTTCGTTTCTGACGGCTGTCTGACATGGCTATGCGCTACGCCCTGGAGGGCCGTACGGTCCTGGTCACGGGCGCGGCAGGTGGTATCGGCCGAGCGCTCGCCTCGGCATTTGCCGAACAAGGAGCGCGCTTGCTGCTACT
>JANMBW010000291.1:0-5719 GCA_031360565.1 Polaromonas sp. | reverse complement strand
CCTACCTGGAGCTGTGTGCCCCCTCGCTGCCCGAAGCTGCTACAGAATTAATAGCTACTGGCGTCCGTAAATTAAGGGTGTTCCCCCTTTTTCTCGGTGTGGGCAAGCATGCACGAGAAGACTTGCCGGTGCTGATTGACGGTATCCGGAGCGTCTACCCCGATGTCGAGATTGAATTGCTGGCGACCGCTGGCGAGTCTCCGCGCCTGACCGCCTTGATGGCCGATATCGCGATGTCCTGACGCGTCATACCGGCGCGGCTACCGTTAAAGCGCAGGTCTTGTCAGCACAAAACGGCATAATGAATCCAATTATCAGGCTGGATTCGATATGAACCTTCACCAATTCCGTTTTGTCCAGGAAGCGGTTCGCCGCAACCTCAACCTGACCGAGACTGCGCGCGCCCTGCACACCTCTCAGCCGGGGGTCTCCAAAGCCAGTATTGAGCTGGAAGACGAGCTCGGGGTAGAAATCTTCGCCCGCCACGGCAAGCGCCTCAAGCGAGTGACCGAGCCGGGTGACCATGTGCTGGCCAGCATAGACATCATCATGCGCGAAGTCGGCAACTTGCGGCGCATCGGCGAGCAATACTCCAAGCAAGACAGCGGTACCCTGTCGATTGCCACCACGCACACCCAGGCCCGCTACGTGCTGCCGCAACCAGTCGCAAAGCTGCGCGAGGCCTATCCAAAAGTCAATGTCAGTTTGCATCAGGGCTCGCCCGATCAGGTTGCCAAAATGGTGATCGACGAAGTCGCTGAAATCGGCATTGCCACAGAGTCCCTGACACACTATGCCGACCTGGTAACGCTGCCATGTTATGAGTGGCAACACGTGCTGGTTCTGCCGATAGCCCACCCGCTGGCCGCCAAGGAAAACATCACCCTTGAAGACCTGGCTGCAGAGCCCCTGATCACTTACCACCCCTCGTTTACCGGGCGTACCAAGATTGACCAGGCTTTTGCCGCCAAGCGCCTGCAGCCGCGCGTGGCGCTGGAGGCGATTGACTCGGACGTCATCAAAACCTATGTGCGTCTGGGTCTGGGGGTCGGCATTGTGGCCGAAATGGCGATCCAGAACGACGGCACCAACAATGATTTATTGGCCATTCCGGCGGGCGCCCTGTTTGGCGTCAACGTCGCCAGAGTGGCCTTCAAGCGCAGCGCCTATCTGCGCAATTTCGTCTACACCTTTGCCGAACTGCTCAGCGATAGACTGGACCGCAAACTGATTGAAAAAGCCATGTCAGGCCATGACACCAGCTTTGATGCCTGACATCCCACGCCATAGCCACCCGCCAGCCTAACCATGACCACCACCCTTGACCGTACCCCGCAACTGCAGTCCAAACTGCCAGCTGTCGGAACCACCATCTTTACCGTGATGTCAACGCTGGCGCTGGAAAAAGGCGCGGTCAACCTGGGCCAGGGCTTTCCGGATTTCGACTGCGATCCCAAGCTGATTCACGACGTGACCGACGCCATGACCCAGGGCCTGAACCAGTATCCGCCCATGGCAGGAGTGGGCCTGCTGCGGGAGGCGATTTCTGCCAAGTTGCTCAAGCTCTATGGCGGCCACTACGACGCCAACACCGAAATCACGGTGACGGCCGGAGCCACGCAGGCCATCCTCACCGCCATCCTGGCCATTGTTCATCCGGGCGATGAAGTCATCGTGCTGGAGCCCTGCTACGACAGCTATGTGCCCAATATCGAACTGGCCGGTGGCACCGTCGTGCGCGTGCCTTTGACGCCAGGAACCTTTCGCCCCGACTTCGACAAGATCAGCGCCGCGATCAGTCCCCGGACGCGCGCCATCGTGATCAACTCGCCACACAATCCGAGCGCGACCGTCTGGACCGCAGCAGACATGCTGGCCCTGCAAGACATATTGGCGCCCACCGATGTGCTGCTGATCAGCGACGAGGTCTATGAGCACATGGTGTTTGACGCTTCCAAAGGTCAAAGCCATCAAAGCGCTATTCGCTTTCCTGGCCTTGCAGCACGCGCCTTCATCGTCAGCAGCTTTGGTAAGACCTATCACGTCACCGGCTGGAAGGTCGGTTATGTCGCGGCGCCGGCCAGCCTGACTGCCGAGTTTCGCAAGGTCCACCAGTTCAATGTGTTCACCGTCAACACGCCGGTTCAGTACGCTCTGGCGAGCTACATGGCCAGCGACCGGCCTTACCTGGATTTGCCAGCTTTCTACCAGCGCAAGCGGGATTTGTTCCGCCATGGCATGGCAAAAACCCGCTTCAAGCTTTTGCCCAGCGAAGGCACATATTTTCAGTGCGTCGATATCTCGGACGTCAGCGACTTGAATGAAGCCGAGTTTTGCAAGTGGCTCACCACCGAAATTGGCGTGGCGGCCATACCGCTGTCGGCGTTTTATGGTGACGGTTTTGACCAGCGCGTGGTGCGTTTTTGTTTTGCCAAAAAAGACGAGACCCTGAACACGGCTCTGGAGCGGCTGTGCAGGCTGTAGGAGCTGATCAACACCACCTTGACACTGATGGGAGACGCTACACCACGGTTGTGATTTTTGGTGTTGCACTGGTGTTCGCGTGGGTGCTCTGGACCAGCTATTGGGATTCAGGGCTGTATGGCGACAACATCGAGCAGTTTGTCTGGTCGCACAGCATGGAGCTGGGCTATTCCAAGCACCCGCCCCTGCCCACCTGGCTGATGGGGCTTGCCACCCGATTGGTGGGGCCGCACTGGTGGCTCGCCAATGCTATGGCAGCGCTTTGCTTTGCAGTGACCGGCGTGCTGAGCTGGTTGATTGCTCAGCATCTGTGCGGAATGCGCATGGCCAACGTCACCATCGTGTTGTGGGGATTACAGCAGTGCTTCAGTGTTTCAGCAGAAATCTACAACCACAACACCGTACTCGTGATGTGTCTGGCAGCCACCACCTACAGCGTGATGCGTGCGCTGGGCTCCCGCTTCGGCAGCGCATGGTGGCTGGTCAGCGGCGCTTTCGCCGGATTCTCGATGCTGGCCAAGTACCAGGCTGCCTTGCCGCTCGCCGCTCTGGTTGTGGTGGTGCTGCTGGTCGGTCGAACCCGCGTGGCACATCTCGCACGAAAAATGACGCTGGCCTTCTTGGTCTTTGCGCTGTTGCTGGCTCCGCATCTTTACTGGTTAATCGTCAACCAGTTTCCCTCGCTGCAATATGCCTCCACGGCATTGGAATCAGGCGGGGTGCTGCGCCGGTTCTCATGGATACTGACCTTTATCGTCAACCAGATTCGCATGGTCTTTCCGCAATTGCTGGCACTTGGACTGTGCATCGCATGGGCGCGGCTGAGGCGCGGCGCATCGACGCAAAAAATTACCGCTAACGTCGATGGAGAGGCCGTCGGGTTTGACGCCCGCGAGGTCAAGATCTGGATGTGGGCCCTGGTATGGGGCCCCGCCCTGCTATTGGTGGTCATGTCGCTGATCACCGGCAGCGTCTTGCGCAACCATTGGGGCGTGCAAATTTTTCAGTTCCTGTCGATGTGGATCGCCTGGCGCTGGCACATGAGTCCGGCCCTGAAGCTGAAAAATCTGATGGCTTCGGCGCTGCTGGTTCATGCCATTGGCTTCACTTATTACGCCATCAAGCAAAGCGACCCCAGCAATGTGCTGTCGGAGCGCCGGGCAGACTCTGCCTATCCCGCCCGGCGTCTGTCGGACGCAGCTATTGCGCACTGGAAGAGCCTGACGGCCTGCCCTCTGCGTATCGTTGCAGGTGATTTTGAGGCTGGCCTGGTATCGGCTTTTTCCAAAGAGTATCCAGTGGTTTACACCAGCTCGTTAGCGACCCCCTGGGTCGATCCAGCCGATGTTCTTAAATATGGGGCGCTGTACGTGCTGGACCAAAACGCTGGTGCCCCGCCAGATGCAACCCCTGTTGTGCGCTGGCCCCTTGCCAGCGGCCCGGCGGGCTTGACCAAGTACGTGCAGTTCGCCGTCCGACTACCGGGGGTTGCCTGCCCCGTTCCCGCCAAAATGTAAGTAGTGCGCCAAACTGTAGGTGCTTCCTGACAAATCAATGCGCCGTGAGCCTAGCGATATTTATCGGCTTGAGGACCAGAATTGAAGCAATAACTACAGGAGTATTTCCATGTCACTATCGCTCATCGTCCTCATCGTTCTCATACTGATTCTCGTGGGCGCTTTACCAACATGGGGGCACAGCCGCAGTTGGGGTTACGGCCCGAGCGGTGGCATTGGTCTGGTCGTACTGATATTGGTTGTGCTACTCCTGATGGGTCGCATCTAGGCGACTCCCTACTTTTAGCGACAAGGCCGTGCAGACTGCGCGGCTTTTTTTTGGCCGTATGTTGACCGTCTAGCTGTTGAGTTGTTGCCAGGCTTTTTAGCTCCGGCGTAACAAGCCTTCAGCAATTGTTAGCCTTCACTGAAATGCATGGGCTTAACTGTTCAGTTGAGCCCATGCCTTTTCTAACCGTTTGATGCTGACCGGCTGGGGTGTGCGCAGCTCCTGCGCAAAAAAACTCACGCGCAGTTCCTCGAGCAGCCAGCGAAACTCCTGCATGCGCGCATCGGTGGCGCCCTTGCGCTCGGCCACCAGCCGCCAGTAGCGCTGATCCTGTGGCTTCAGTTCCGCCATGCGGGCCGCGTCCCGTGCCGGGTCTGCTCGGTACTTGTCGAGCCGCGCGGTGATGGCCTTGAGGTATCGCGCAAAGTGTTGCAGTTGCCCATAGGGCGTGACCACCAGAAAGCGCTTGGGCACCAGACGTTGCAACTGCACGCTCGCATCGAGCACCGCCTCTGCCGCATTTTTGGTGTCCTTGATCTTGCGCTGCGCCGCCACAAACTCTGTCAGGATGCCGGCTGCGAGCCGGGCCACCTCACTGGCAATCAGTGTTAACCGCCCGCGGCCTTCGTCCACCCGTTGCTTGAAGGCGGCCTCGGTGGTGGGAAGCGGCTCGAGCAAAAAAGCCCGATCCAGCGCGACTTCAATGATCTGGTCACGTAGTTCTTCGAGTGTGCCGCCGCCCGAGTTGTCCGCTGCGCGGCCCACCATCATGTAGGCGGTGGCCATTTTTTGCAGGTCGGGCAGGTTCTTTTCCAGGTACTTGAGCGCGTCCTTGATCTGCAACGAAAATAGCCGCCGCAGCCCTGCGCGGTGCTTGCTGGCCGCCATATCGGGCTCGTCAAACACTTCAATCGTCACCGCCTGGCCCTGGTCTATCAAGGCCGGAAAGCCAATCAGCGTTTGTTTCCCCTTGCTGATTTCCATCAACTCCGGCAACTCACCGAACGACCAGCTGGTGTAGCTTTCCGGTTGTCTGGGTGCTATCTTTTCAATAGCTGTTCGGTCAGGAAATACGTGGGCTGATGGCCTGTTTGAATCGGATTCCGAGGTTTTGGGCAGCGTTGCAGGGGCCTTGGCCAGATTTTTCAACCCTGCCAGCGCCTGAAAGGCGCCCCGCGCCTGCGATCCCAGTTCGCCCTTGAGCGCACCCAGATTGCGGCCCGTGCCCAGCTGGCGGCCATGCTCGTCCACCACGCGGAAGTGCATGAACATGTGCGGGCTGAGCATGTCGGCCTTGATGTCAGCGCGGGCAATGTCCAGCGAGGTGGCGGCACGTACCAGCTTTAGCACTGCATCGACCAGCGGGCCCTGGCCGAATATCTCGGGCGTGTTCAACGTCTCGGCCATGGTGCGGGCGGTTTCGGGCAGTGGCACCAGGCGCGAGCGCGGG
>JANMBW010000270.1:0-3206 GCA_031360565.1 Polaromonas sp. | reverse complement strand
ACCAAGGGGGGCAAGGCGGCCATCACCAAGGGGGCATTCCGATTGAGCAGCATCACGCCGCTGCCGCTGAAAATACGGGTTTTGGCTGCCGCGTATGCGTCCAGGGTCAGATGCCAGTCCAGGTGATCCTGCGTGATGTTGAGCACGGTGGCTACCGTCGGCTCAAAGTTTGTGATCCCGTCAAGCTGAAAGCTGGACAGCTCCAGCACCCAAACCTCCGGAAGTGCCTGCCCGTCCAGGGCGTCATCAAGCTTTTGCGCCAGGGTATCGAGCAAGGTCGGGCCAATGTTGCCGGCCACCGCCACCGACTTGCCCGCGCGCTGCACCAACTGCCCGGTCAGCGAGGTCACCGTGGTCTTGCCATTGGTGCCGGTGATAGCGATGACCTGAGGCGAATAGCCCTGATCCCTTTTGAGGTCTGCCAGGGCCTGTGCAAACAGGGTCAGCTCGTTGCCGCAGGCTATCCCCCGAGCCTCGGCGGCCCGGCTCACGCCCTGGAGGGAAGCAGGTGACAAGCCCGGGCTTTGAAAGATGCCGTCAAACGCATCGACGCTCAGCAGACCTTCGTCCATGTCGGCATGGACAAATGTTGCGTCAGGGAGGCTGGCGCGCAAGGCCGAAAGTTGCGGGGGTGTCGCGCGGGTATCGGCCACGGTCACCTGTGCGCCGCAGCGCGCACACCAGCGTGCCAGCGCCAGGCCCGACGCGCCAAGGCCCAACACGAGGATATTTTTTTGCTTCAGGTCCATCATGCTGGCTTATCTCAGCTTGAGGGTGGACAGACCGACCAGGCAGAGCAGCATGGTGATGATCCAGAAGCGCACCACCACCTGGGTTTCTTTCCAACCGCTTTTTTCAAAGTGATGGTGTAGCGGCGCCATCTTGAGGATGCGGCGGCCCTCCCCATAGCGTTTGCGGGTGTATTTGAAGTAGACCACCTGCAGCATCACCGACAGGGCCTCAACCACAAAGATTCCCCCCATAATCGACAGGACGATTTCCTGGCGGACGATGACCGCGATGGTGCCCAGCGAAGCACCGAGCGCCAGGGCTCCCACATCACCCATGAAGACCTGTGCGGGGTGGGTGTTGAACCACAAAAAGGCCAGGCCAGCACCGGCCAATGCAGCGCAAAAGATCAGCAACTCGCCAGAGCCGGGAATGTGCGGGAACAGCAGGTACTTCGAATAAACGGAGCTGCCGGTCACGTAGGCAAATACGCCCAGCGCCGAGCCGACCATCACCACCGGCATGATCGCCAGGCCATCCAGTCCATCGGTGAGGTTGACCGCATTGCTGGAACCAACAATCACCAGATAGGTCAGGATCACAAAGCCAAACACGCCCAGGGGATAGGTGACTTCCTTGACAAAAGGCACCAGCAGGCCCGCCTTGGGCGGAAGGTTGACGTCAAAACCAGACTGGACCCAACTGATGAAAAGCCCCAGTACCCTGAGGTTGGAGCTTTCCGAAATGCTGAACACCAGGTACAGCGCCGCGACCAGTCCAATCAGCGACTGCCACAGGTATTTTTCGCGTGAACGCATGCCTTCAGGATTTTTCTGGACCACCTTGCGCCAGTCATCTGCCCAACCGATCGCCCCAAAACCGAGGGTGACCAGCAGCACAATCCAGACAAACCGGTTCGACAGGTCAGCCCACAGCAGGGTGGAGATGCCAATGCATAAAAGAATCAGCACGCCCCCCATGGTCGGGGTGCCGCTCTTGCTCAAATGCGTCTGCATGGCGTACTCACGAATCGGCTGGCCGATTTTGAGCGCGGTGAGCCGGCGAATCACAAACGGGCCGGCGACCAGACCCATCAACAAGGCGGTCAGGGCCGCCATGACGGCGCGGAAGGTCAGGTATTGAAAAACCCGGAACGATCCGAATTCCGGCGAGAGCGACTGGAGCCACTGGGCCAGACTAAGCAGCATGGGGCGCCTTCTGGTGGGAGAGTGAGGAGGCATGGGCCGTGATGGCTTGCACCACCCGCTCCATCTTCATGAAGCGTGAACCCTTGACGAGTACGCTGCCCAGTTGCGGCAAGATGGCCAACACAGCCGCAATCAGCGCGTCGGCATCGACAAAATGCTGGCCCTGCCCGAAACCGCTGGCAGCGCGTTGTGACTGCTCCCCCAGCGAAAAAAGTTGCTCGATCCCGCAGGCCCGCGCGTGGCATCCGGCTTCATCATGAAACTGCGGACCCTGCTGACCGACCTCGCCCATATCGCCCATGACCAACAAGCGCGGACCGGGCAATTCAGCCAGCAGATCGATCGCAGCGCGCATCGAGTCAGGGTTGGCGTTGTAGGTGTCGTCAATCAACTGGAAGCTGTGCCCCCCGACATCGAGCGACACGGCCCGCGAGCGCCCGCTGACCGGCGCAAAGGCTGAGAGCCCTGCGGCGATGCAGGATAACGGCACACCCGCCGCCAGCGCGCAGGCAGTTGCCGCCAAAGCGTTTTTGAGGTTATGCCTGCCTGCGACGGCGAGCTCAAAATCGATTTGCCCTACCGGCGTCCGTGCCTGCACCGCCCAGGCCGTGCCAAGCCATGTCGCCTCGGCCACCACATCGGCGCGACCGGATACTGCAAAAGTTAAAACAGTTCGTGCGCCTGCCATGCTTTTCCATAGCGGCGTGTAGTCGTCATCTGCCGGGAACACCGCTGTGCCGCTGGCACTTAGCGCGTCGATGACCGCGCCATTTTCCCGGGCCACCGCTTCAACCGTGGCCATGAACTCAAGGTGTTCGCGCTGGGCATTGTTGACCAGCGCCACCGTGGCTGCACTCATGTCCGCCAGGTATGCAATCTCGCCCGGGTGATTCATGCCGAGCTCTACCACGCCAACCTGATGGTTCGGTCGCAAACGCAACAGCGTGAGGGGCACACCGATGTCGTTGTTGAGGTTGCCAGTTGTAGCGAAAGCGTCGGTCTGCTTCCATGCCTGCAAAATCGAAGCGATCATCTGGGTCACGGTGGTCTTGCCGTTGCTGCCCGTCACCGCGATCAAGGGCAAGTCAAACTGCGCGCGCCAGCCTTTGGCCAACTGGCCCAGAGCCTGTTTGCTATCGCTCACTTCAAAGCCTGAAAGGCCCGCTGTCTCCAGACCGCGCTGGGCAATCACCGCCACCGCACCCTGATCCCTGGCCTGAACCAGAAAATCGTTGGCATCAAAACGTTCACCCCGCAGCGCTACAAACA
>JANMBW010000220.1:0-14840 GCA_031360565.1 Polaromonas sp. | reverse complement strand
GATGCTGCGGCCCCAGCCCTTGTGCGTGCACTCCAGCGCCTGGCGCATCACCTGGGTGTTGCCGATGCATTCGAAGCTGTAGTCGGCGCCGCCATCGGTCAGTTGAACAATCGCGTCCACCACGTTCTCGGTCGTCTTGGGGTTGATGAAATGCGTCATGCCGAACTTGCGCGCCATGGCTTCGCGCTCGGGGTTCAGATCGACGCCGATGATCTTGTCGGCGCCGACCATTTTTGCGCCCTGAATCACATTCAGACCGATGCCGCCAAGGCCGAAAACGACCACGTTCGCGCCAGCTTCCACCTTGGCGGTAAACAGCACCGCACCAATGCCGGTGGTGACACCGCAGCCGATGTAGCAGACCTTGTCGAAGGGCGCGTCCTTGCGAATTTTCGCCAGCGAGATCTCGGGCGCTACCGTGTAGTTGCTGAAGGTCGAGGTGCCCATGTAGTGGAAGATCGGCTTGCCATCGAGGCTGAATCGGCTGGTGGCATCGGGCATCAGGCCCTTGCCCTGCGTGCCGCGAATCAGCTGGCACAGATTGGTCTTGCGCGACAGGCAGAACTTGCACTGGCGGCATTCAGGTGTGTAGAGCGGAATGACGTGATCACCCTTCTTGAGCGTGGTGACGCCGGGCCCAACTTCAACCACAATGCCCGCGCCCTCATGCCCGAGGATGGCGGGGAAGATGCCTTCCGGATCGGCACCCGAGAGCGTGTAATAGTCGGTGTGGCAGATGCCGGTGGCCTTGATTTCCACCAGCACTTCGCCGAATTTGGGGCTCTCCAGATCGACGGTTTCAATGGTCAGGGGTTGGCCTGCTTTCCAGGCGACGGCGGCTTTGGTTTTCATGACGATGGGCGGGTTGGGGTTAAGCGCAAAACGCGTGCACGCACTATAAGCCAGCGATCGCCGGCCCGTGGACATGACCTCCCCAAGCCCCGTCGGGGAGGCGTCTTTATTGCTTCAAGCCTGGATGCCAGGCGACGGGCAATCAGGTCTGCTGCAGGGGTGCACTACGGACCTGGTCTAGCAACTTTTTATAGGCCACGAATACCCGGTGCTCCCATTTCACGGACTTGCCCTTTTTGAACCGCCGGATGATCTGCCGAATTACTGCGCCGTTCATCCAGGGTTTGCGCGGACCAATGAAATGCACGATTTTCACTCTACGTTCCGTGCTTGATGGGTCCTTGTCGGGCAGGCAGTAGCCATGGTTTTCAATGTAAGCGTCCAGATGGCACTGGAATACGTTGTAGCCCTGGCAGATCTCCAATTCTGCCGAACTGCTCCAGCCGGGGTAGTAGGCGTTGATCAAATCCTGATCGCCAATGGCGGAGCCACCAGAGGCCTTGCTTTCGGCCAAAGCCTGCGGAAGGGTGGCGAAGATTTTGCTGGCCAGGCCGACTTGCGGAACGATCACCATCAGTCCGCCGTTGAGCCGGGTCCAGTCAGGGTGCTCCAGCCGGCCAGCCGCCACCCCTGCCATGTGCGGCTTGTCGAACAACTCGTCGATATTACTCAGTACCAGCATGTCACTGTCAACATAGACCAGCTTGCTGAACTCGGTCAGCTCAAAAAGCTGAATCTTGTCAAAGGTATACCCCCAGTGTCCATTTCCGTGTACCAACTCTGCAGGGATGGCTGTGCTGGGATCCATTCTCCTGACCAGCATGCCGGCGCGCACAAGTTGCGCCTGGATATCCGGGCTCAGGTGGGATGAGATACCGACCACCATCGGATGGCGCGTGCCGGTCTGCTTCAAGGACTCATTCAGCGCAAGAACACCAGGCAGGTAGCTGCTCGTGCTCAGCAAGGTACGTAAGCCATCATTTTGGTTCAGCCTCCTGATCATCGAGTCGGTATACTGACCGGTCGATTGTCTTGTTGAGTGAGCGCGGCACGACCCTAGCCGCAGGCGTGTGCAACGATTCAGCCCGTATCCGGTCCTAATTCAGCCGGAACAGCGGGAAAGAAAAAAAGAAAACAGAGTTGATCATGCAAGCTGCGCCATTTGGAGGACCGGTAAAAAGTCCCCCAATACGTGACAGACAAGACCTCGTGGGCGTGATCAGGTGCTGAAGAACTTTTTCAGCTTGTCGGTCCAGCCATCTTCACCCGGTGAATGCTTGGCACCGCCCTTTTTCAGCGATTCGTCAAGTTCCTTGAGTAACTTGCGCTGTGCTTCTGTGAGCTTGACCGGTGTTTCCACCGTGATGTGGCAGTACAAATCTCCAGGGTAGCTGGACCGTACGCCCTTGATCCCTTTGCCGCGCAACCGGAATTGTTTGGCCGCCTGAGTGCCTTCCGGGATGTCGATGGCCGCTTTGCCGGAAAGTGTCGGCACTTCAATTTCGCCGCCCAGGGCTGCGGTCGTGAAGCTGATGGGCACGGCGCAGTGCAGGTCGTCACCGTCACGCTCGAAGATCTCGTGCTTCTTGACGCGGATTTCAATGTACAGGTCACCCGGCGGCCCACCGTTGGTGCCGGGCTCGCCGTTGCCGGTTGAGCGGATGCGCATGCCGTCGTCAATGCCAGCCGGAATTTTGACTTCCAGGGTCTTGTTGTTCTTGGTTTTGCCTACGCCGTGGCAGGCAACGCAGGGCTCGGGTATCAGTTTTCCAGTGCCTTTGCACTGTGGGCAGGTTTGCTGCACGCTGAAAAATCCCTGGCGCATTTGCACCACACCATGGCCGTGGCAGGTGGTGCAAGTGGCTACTTTAGTGCCCGGCTTGGCGCCGCTGCCTTTGCAGGTGGTGCAATCGTCCCAACTCGGAATTCGAATCTGCGCTTCCTTGCCGTGGGCGGCTTCTTCCAGCGTGATTTCCATGGCGTAGCTCAAGTCGCCACCGCGAAAGACCTGCCGGCCACCTTGTTGACGTCCCCCGCGCTGGCCGTTGAACACATCACCAAAAATATCGCCAAACGCCTCTGCAAAGCCACCGAACCCTTCAGCGCCAGCAGCGCCGCCGCGCATATTGGGATCAACCCCTGCATGGCCGTATTGGTCGTAGGCCGCGCGCTTTTGATCGTCTGAAAGCATCTCGTAGGCCTCTTTGGCCTCCTTGAATTTTTCTTCGGCCGCTTTGGCGCTGTCACCCTGGTTGCGGTCAGGGTGGTGCTTCATCGCAAGCTTGCGATAGGCCTTCTTGATATCTTCATCGCTGGCATTCTTGGGAACGCCCAGCGTGTCGTAGTAGTCTTTTTTTGCCATGGCAGAGTGGTCAGTGGATCGTGCGTTGAGACGTCAGCTCAAAAAATTGAAAATGGATAGGCCTTGTCTCACAGCGGGACGCGAAAACGACACAACGGCAAAAAGCGGAAAGCCGGTATGGCTCCGGGTTTCCGCCTTGCTCAAAGCAATGGTTGTCTCAATTTAGGGGGCCGGGATCAGGCTGCCGTCAGCCCTTTTTGACTTCCTTGACTTCGGCATCCACCACATTGTCGTCGGCTGGCTTGGCTTCGGCTTGTGCGTTTCCCGCCGCACCGGCGGCATCACCACCGGCAGCCTGCGAAGCCTGCATGTCGGCATACATCTTCTCGCCGAGCTTCTGGCTGGCTTCCGTCAGTGCCGTATTTCTGGCGTCAATAGCGGCCTTGTCATCACCTTTGAGCGCCTCTTCCATGTCCCTGATGGCTGTTTCAATCTTTTCTTTTTCGCCGGCGTCGAGCTTGTCACCGTATTCAGCCAGGGACTTCTTGACGCTGTGAACCATGGCTTCGGCGTTGTTCTTGGCCGTTACGAATTCGACCTTTTTCTTGTCGTCTTCGGCGTTCAGTTCGGCGTCCTTGACCATCTGCTGGATCTCGGCTTCGGACAAGCCGGAGTTGGCCTTGATGGTGATCTTGTTTTCCTTGCCGGTGCCCTTGTCTTTGGCGCCTACGTGCAAAATGCCGTTGGCGTCAATATCAAAAGACACTTCAATTTGCGGTGTGCCGCGCGCTGACGGCGGGATACCTTCCAGATTGAATTCACCCAGCGCCTTGTTGCCCGAGGCGATCTCGCGCTCGCCTTGAAAAACCTTGATCGTCACAGCGGGCTGATTGTCTTCTGCAGTCGAAAAAGTCTGCGCAAATTTGGTCGGGATGGTCGTGTTTTTCTTGATCATCTTGGTCATCACGCCGCCCATGGTCTCGATGCCCAGCGACAAAGGCGTGACGTCCAGCAGCAAAACGTCGGAACGGTCACCCGAGAGCACCTGTCCCTGAATGGCGGCGCCCACAGCTACCGCCTCGTCGGGGTTGACGTCCTTGCGGGGCTCCCTGCCAAACAGCTCCTTGACCTTTTCCTGCACCTTGGGCATGCGGGTCTGGCCGCCGACCAGGATCACGTCATGAATGTCCGACGCACTGACGCCGGCATCCTTCATGGCGATGCGGCACGGCGAGATGGTGCGCTCTATCAATTCTTCAACCAGTTGCTCCAGCTTGGAGCGGGTCATCTTGATGTTCAGGTGCTTGGGTCCCGACGCATCGGCCGTGATGTAGGGCAGGTTGATGTCGGTCTGGGCGCTATTGGACAGCTCGATCTTGGCTTTTTCAGCGGCTTCTTTCAGGCGCTGCAAGGCCAGGACATCCTTGCTCAGATCAACGCCTTGCTCTTTTTTGAACTCGGTGACGATAAAGTCGATGATGCGCTGGTCGAAGTCTTCGCCGCCCAAAAAAGTATCGCCATTGGTGGATAGCACCTCGAACTGTTTTTCACCGTCCACATCGGCAATTTCGATGATGGACACGTCGAAGGTGCCGCCGCCCAGGTCATAGACGGCGATCTTGCGATCGCCTTTTTCCTGCTTGTCCATGCCGAAAGCCAGTGCGGCAGCGGTGGGTTCGTTGATGATGCGCTTGACATCCAGACCAGCAATACGGCCAGCGTCCTTGGTAGCCTGACGCTGCGCGTCATTGAAGTAGGCCGGCACAGTAATGACAGCCTCGGTCACAGGCTCGCCGAGGTAGTCTTCGGCGGTTTTTTTCATCTTGCGCAGGATGTCTGCCGAGACCTGCTGGGCCGACATTTTTTTGCCACGCACTTCTACCCACGCGTCGCCGTTGTCGGCGGCCACGATGGCGTAAGGCATCAGGTTGATGTCTTTTTGGACTTCTTTTTCCGTAAACTTGCGGCCAATCAGGCGTTTAACGGCGTACAGCGTGTTCTTGGGGTTAGTGACGGCCTGGCGCTTGGCCGACGCACCGACCAATACTTCACCATCTTCCTGGTAGGCGACGATGGACGGCGTGGTACGTGCGCCTTCCGAGTTCTCGATCACGCGTGGCACATTGCCTTCCATGACGGACACGCAGCTGTTGGTGGTACCCAAGTCAATGCCGATAATTCTTCCCATGATTTACTCCTGCTGTTCTGATTTGTTAAGGATTAAAGATGTCGTTGCTGCGGTGGGTGCTGAGCTGTGCGACCTGATGGTTAACTTGTGGATAAGTTTCAGGACTTCAAGCCCGCCTGGACTTATTTAGGAGCGGAAACTGTCACCAGCGCGGGGCGCAACACGCGCTCAGCAATCAGGTAGCCTTTTTGCAGCACACTGACCACGCTGTTGGCCTCGTTGTCGCTGGGAACCACACTGATGGCCTGGTGTTGGTGGGGATCAAACTTGCTTCCGCTGGCGGGATTGATTTCAGTTACCCGGTTGCGCTCGAGGGCGCTTTTGAGTTGCTTGAGCGTCGCAGCTGCGCCCTCCCGGATCTGCTCGGGGGAGGCGTCCAGGATCAGCAGGCTTGCTTCCAGGCTATCGGTGACCGGAAGCAGGCTTTCGGCAAAACTTTCCAGGGCGAACTTACGCGCTTTGCTGATGTCTTCTTCGGCGCGACGGCGGGTGTTCTCTGCATCGGCCTTGGCCCGCATATAGCTATCGGCCAGACTGACATTTTCAGCCTTGAGAGTCGCCACTTCGGCCTGCGCCACCGTGAGCGCATCGAATTGTGTAGCGGCCTGAGCGGCTTCGACTTCCTCGGGGCTGGGCGCGCCGGTGAGTGCTTGATTAGGTTCGGATGGGGTGTTTTCAGACATGCTGTGATCGAAGAAAAAAACAGGTAAGCGAGCTAGATTAGGCTGGCATAGCCCTTTTCAAGGGAGGGACTCACGAGGACGGGGATTTTTTATTAGTTTTGGGACCGCATCCTGGGCGGTTGATGAGGGCTTCAGGCAAAAAAAAACAGGCGCGAGCCTGTTTTTCTAAGGCAGTGGCTCAACGCCAAGCTGCCAAGCCTATTGTTACTTCTTCTTGACGATGCTCACTTTGGTCTGGCTGGCCACCCATTTGGCCGCAAAAGCCTGCAAGTCGTTCAATCGCTTGAGCAGGTCGGCGCCAAGGGTTGTCACGGTGTAGCCATCGGTGCCATGCGTCAGCAGCCCCGCTGCGCGCATCTCCTTGATCCGGGTGTTGAGCGTATTCGGCGTGACGCTGCCGACGCTGTCTTGCAGCAGGCGAAAAGTTTGTGGGTGGCCGTCTTTCAGGGCCCACAACACGCGCATCGCGTAGCGCGATTCCAGCAGCTCCAGCAACTGTCCCACCGCTGCATTTTCTTTGGCACTCATCGGCTGATCTCCTCTTATCGAAATTTATTCACAGTGTAGTCACGGTTATCTGCTTGGCGCTTGATCTACAGCAAATATAACGCAAAATTTCAATTGCTACGAGTTTTATAGCTGCTCATGCCCATTCGGTGTGGGCTGCAAGCCTAAAACTATTGGAAAACCCGGATGGTGGGGCAGCCGCAACGGGTCGGCCGCATCAGCTCGATCCCCAAACTTCCTGGGCTGTTTCAATGACCAAACGCAATTTGGTGCGTTGTGCTGCGACGGCAATGTCATTGCCATGCACGGTGCTGCTAAAGCCGCACTGGGGCGATAAGGCCAGTTGTTCAAGCGGCACGTATTTGGCGGCTTGTTCAATACGGCTTTTAAGGTCGTCCTTGCTTTCCAGTGCGCCAAACTTGGTGGTTACCAGCCCGAGCACCACGGTTTTGCCTTTGGGCAGGTAGCGCAGTGGCTTGAAGTCACCGCTGCGGGCATCGTCATATTCCATGAAGTAGGCATCAAGGTTCATTTCCTTGAGCAGGGCTTCCGCCACCGGCTCATAGTTGCCCGATGCCGCGTGGGTGCTTTTGAAATTTCCCCGGCAGAGGTGCATGGCCAGCGTCATGCCGGCTGGTTTTTGCGCCACTACCAAATTGATGAATTGCGCATAGCGGTGTGGCAGCTCATTGGGATCATCACCGCGCTGGCGAGCGGCTTCGCGCATTTTTTCGTCGCACAGGTAGGCCAGGTTGGTGTCGTCCATCTGCACATAAGAGCAACCTGCCGCCGCCAGTGAACGCAATTCGTCGCCGTAGGCATTGGCCACATCCTGGTAAAACGCAGGCTCCAGCTCAGGGTAGTGGACCTTGCTGATACCGGCGCGGCCGCCGCGAAAATGCAGCATGGTCGGCGAGGGAATGGTCACCTTCGGGGTGTTGCCCGCGCTGACTTGGCTTTTCAGAAACTCGAAGTCTGCCAGTTGAATGTCTTTGGTGTGGCGCACCTTGTCGACGACCTTCATCACTGGCGGGGCCAACTCCTCGCTTCCATCCGGGCGTTTGACGGTAAATGGGATACCGACTTCAACACCGCCTAACTGCTCCAGAAAATCGACATGAAAGTAGGTTCGGCGGAACTCGCCATCGGTGACGCTCTTGAGCCCAACGTCTTCCTGGAATTTGACGATCTCGGTGATGGCCCGGTCTTCAACGCTTCTCAATTGTTCAGCTGTGATGACACCTTTTGCCTTTTGCTCGCGAGCTTCAAGCAGGTATTTCGGACGAAGAAAGCTGCCGACGTGGTCAAAGCGTGCCGGAAGACGGGACATGTTTTTATCCTTGGGGAGTCAAAAAAGAAGTGGCGTATGTTAGAGCACCGCCGGCGCGCCCCGGTTCAGGCTGCCACCAAAAGGTTTGAACTGGGGACCGATCATGCTACAGGTCGAGCACCAGGGTCTTGCTCTTGGCGCGTGAGCAACACGGCGTGAACTGGTCATTTTTGGCATGCTCTTCTTCAGTGAAGTACAAATCCCGGTGATCGGGTTCACCTTCAAGCACGCGCGTGATGCAGGTGCCGCAAACGCCTTGCTCACAAGAAGTAAGAATCTCGATTCCATGCTCCTTCAGGACTTGAACAATATTTTGATCAGCACCCACTTTGTAGCTTTTGCCCGAGCTGGCAAGGCGGATTTCAAAGCTGCTGTCGCCAGAAGTGTCCTGGGGAGCGGCGCCAAAATACTCGGTGTGGACCTGTTCGCTTTTCCAGCCGTTGGATTGAGCTGTGCTCAGCGCATGGTCGATGAAGCCGGCGGGGCCACAGACATAGAGTTGTCGGCTGGCGTCAGGATGGGCCAGCACGGCAGGCAGATCGAGTTTTTGCTCTGCTGGCCCAGCGTCAAAATGAAATTTAACCCTATCGACAAATGCTGAGACAGCTATCTCACGGTAAAAAGCCGTCCGCTCGATGGAGCGTGTGCAGTAGTGCAGGGTGAAGTCAGCCTTGATGGTGGCCAACCGCTGGGCCATGCACAGCAACGGCGTCACACCTATGCCGCCTGCGAGGAGCAGCGTGTGGGCTGCATGCTGCAGGGGAAAATGGTTTTTTGGTGCGCTGATTTGAATCACGTCGCCCAACTGGACGGCATCATGCATGGCGATGGATCCCCCACGCGAAGCCGGGTCGCGCAGCACGGCAATTCGGTAGCGGTGCTGTTCGTCGGCATCGTTGCATAACGAGTACTGGCGGGTTAGTCCGCCAGGGACGTTGACGTCGATGTGGGACCCTGCGCTAAATGAAGGCAGCGGCGCGCCGTCGAGACTGGCCAGCTCGAAGCTGACGATGCCTTCGGCTTCGGTTTTCTTTTGAACGACCTTGACTGTAAGGCTGTCCATGGTCAACGCTCCTGTACTGGTTGCTGCTCTTGCGCAATTAGCCGGTCCAAAATGCGCCGGGACTGCACCCCTCCCGCATCAATGTTAAGGGGCAACAGCTTGCGTTGGGGAAAGGCTGAAAGGTTGCGTTGCTGCGCTTCTAGCACCACCGTATCTTCTGCAAATACCTTGGCTTGACCGTCGCGAATCTGGGCGGTGAGTGCCTTGTCCTTGGGATTGAAGTTGCGCGCCATACCCCAGAAGTACCACATCGAGGTTTGGGTTTCGGGCGTGCAGAAATCGACCACGATGCTGTGCACCTTGTCTTTCGGGTCGGCGTGGTAGCCGCCCTTGCCAGCATGCGCCACACCCACTTCAATCATCACGTGGCTGGGAGGCGTGAAGCGGCAGACCTGCCAGCGGTCGACCGGCACATCGTCGGCCAGGTTGTTGCCCCGCAGGTTGGCGCGCCAGAACGGGGGCGCCATGATGTTTTGCATGAAGCGGCTCGTCACGACGGTGTCACCCTCGGTTTTGGTAGTCACCGGCGTCTCGTCGATTTCTTTCTGGCCAATGCTGGTGGTGTGCACATAAGTCTCGTGGGTCAGGTCCATCAGGTTGTCGATCATCAGGCGGTAGTCGCACTGAACGTGGTAAAGCCCGCCGGCATAGGCCCACTCGGGGTTGTCGGCCCATTCGAGGGGATGAATTTTGTCAGGATCTGCGAGCTTGTCGTCACCTGTCCAGACCCAGACAAAGCCATATCGCTCGACCACCGGATAGCTGCGCGTACGCGGAAACCCCTGCACCCGTTGGCCCGGCATGGAGGCGACCTTTCCGTCGCAGTTCATGGTCAGGCCGTGGTAGCCGCAGACCAGTTTTCCCTCACACACCGTCCCCAGCGAAAGTGCGGCGCCGCGATGGGGACAGAAGTCATCCAGCGCGGCGACCTTGCCTTCCGGACCCCGGTAAAAAACGATTTTCTCGCCGCAGATCTGCCGACCCAGCGGCCTGTCGTCGATTTCAGATGGCGTGCAGGCGACATACCAGGTGTTTTTTGGGAACATGGCTTTTTGCTCAGACGAGGTGTTCGGGGAGATGTGAGGATTTGCGGGCTAGTCTGCGCGACGACTGTCCTAGACTGACCACAACGGCAAGTTTACAAAAAGAGCATTCGGGTTTTTCCGTGACTGCCCTCTAACCTGGTCGGCTATAGTAATTTGTTATATCAAGCAGTCCGTATCTTTGCTTGCGCATACAACTGTTTGAAGCGATATTTCCCCATCCCATCAGGAGTTCTTCATGAAAAAAAGACTATTTCTTTCAGCCTCTGCGCTTGCGGTTCTTGGGCTGTCTGTTGCGGGCGCGATAGCACAGGACAACAAATTCAAAATCGGCCTGATCCTGCCGATGACGGGCCAGCAAGCCACCACCGGCCGACAGATCGAAGCGGCTGCCCGGCTGTATATGGCGCAAAACGGCGACACGGTCGCCGGCAAGAAAATTGAGCTGATCATCAAGGACGACACCAGTGTGCCCGACGTCACCAAGCGCCTTGCACAGGAACTGGTGGTCAATGACAAGGTCAATGTGCTGGCCGGATTCGGCATCACGCCTTCGGCTCTGGCAACCGCGCCGATCGCGACCCAATCCAAGACCCCACAAGTAGTGATGGCGGCTGCGACGTCGAGCATCACACAGGCCTCGCCTTATATTGTGCGGACCAGCTTCACGCTGCCGCAGGCGGCGGTTGCTTTGGCCGACTGGGCGCCGAAAAACGGCATTAAAAAGGTTGTGACGCTGGTCAGCGACTACGGCCCAGGCATCGACGCTGAAAAATTCTTCCGGGAACGCTTGACCTTTAACGGCGGCCAGGTGTCCGAGGCCCTGCGGGTGCCCTTGCGCAACCCAGACTTCGCCCCATTCCTGCAAAAAGTGCGCGATCTCAAGCCCGTTGCGTTGTTTGTATTCGTGCCTTCCGGCGCGGGTGCTGCGGTGATGAAGCAGTTTCTCGAGCGTGGCATGGACAAGGCGGGCATAAAACTGATCGGCACTGGCGATGTGACCGACGACGATCAGCTCAATGATATGGGTGATGGCGCCCTGGGCGTGGTGACCTCCCACCACTACTCCACCGCGCATCCGTCGGCCGTGAACAAGAAATTCGTTGAAGCCTTCGGCAAGGCCAACAAGGGCATGCGTCCCAACTTCATGGCGGTTGGCGGTTATGACGGCATGCGCGTGATTTACGAGGCCCTCAAAATTACCAAGGGCAATGGCGGCGGTGATGCGCTGCTGGCCGCAATGAAGGGCCAGATTTTTGAGAGCCCACGCGGCCCGATGTTTATTGATGCGCAAACCCGCGACGTGGTGCAAAACATTTACCTGCGTAAGGTCGAGAAAAAAGACGGTCAGCTTTACAACGTGGAATTTGACGTGATCAAGGACGTCAAAGACCCGGGAAAAGCCAAGTAATCCTTTTCAGCAACGTCCGTTCAAATTGAGTCGGCCTATTCGGATGACTGGCTCGGCCTGAACCAGGCACTCGCATGCTCACAATCCTTTTCGATGGCATCGCTTACGGCATGCTGTTGTTTATTTTGGCGGTCGGTCTGGCCGTGACCATGGGCTTGATGAATTTCATCAATCTGGCTCACGGTGCGTTTGCTATGGTGGGTGGCTACATCACCGTGCTGCTGATGCAGGGACTGGGCGTACCGTTTCTGGTTTGTTTGCCCTTGGCGTTTTTGGGCGCAGCGCTTTTGGGCGGTCTGCTGGAGCGCACGCTCTACCGGCCGATGTACCGCAAACCCCATCTGGATCAGGTGCTGTTTTCGATTGGCCTGACCTTCATGGCGGTGGCCAGTGCCGATTACTTTATTGGTTCAACCCAGCAAATCATCCAATTGCCCGAGTGGCTCAAGGGCCGTACCGAACTCGACATATTGGGTGGCGGCGCCTGGACGCTGGGCATGGGGCACTATCGCCTGTTCATCATTGCGGTGTGTGCCGCGCTGACCGTCGGGTTGCAGTACGTGCTGGCGAAAACCAGGTTTGGTAGCCGGCTCCGGGCTTCGGTAGATGACCAGCGGGTGGCTGCCGGGCTGGGCATCAACGTCAACATGGTGTTTCTGTCGACCTTTGCTGTGGGTTCTGGACTGGCTGGCCTGGGTGGCGCCCTGGGCGCTGAAGTGCTGGGGCTGGACCCGACGTTTCCCCTCAAATTCATGATTTACTTTTTGATCGTGGTGGCGGTGGGCGGCACCTCATCGATCACCGGTCCGCTGCTGGCGGCTTTGCTGCTGGGGATCGCAGACGTGGCGGGCAAATACTACATCCCCAAGATGGGGGCCTTCATTGTTTACAGCCTGATGATTGCCATCCTGATCTGGCGTCCGCAAGGACTTTTTGTGCGCAAGGGCGGCAAATGAGTACGCCAGCGACCCAGCAAGTGCGGGATGCCCTGCGTCAGACCAGCCGCTGGAAACGGTGGGAGCCTGCCTTCTGGCTGCTGGTTATGGCCTCGCCGTTTGTGCTGGGCAGCCATGCCTTGATCATCAACGAAATTGCCATCGTTGCCTTGTTTGCGATCTCTCTGGATCTGGTGCTGGGCTACACCGGCATCGTGTCATTGGGACATGCCGCTTTTTTTGGTATGGGTGCCTACTCGGCTGCCTTGTTCTCCAAGCACGTGATGCCCGATCCTCTGGCAGGCCTGGCAGTTGCCATTGCTGTATCTGGGACACTCGGCTTGTTGTGCAGCTTGACCATCTTGCGCGGCAGTGACTTGACACGACTCATGGTGACGCTCGGCGTGGCGCTGTTGTTGCTTGAGCTTGCGAACAAGCTTGACTGGCTGACTGGCGGCGCCGACGGCCTGCAGGGTGTGGTGATGGCGCCCTTGCTGGGAAGATTTGAGTTTGACCTGGCGGGCCGAACCTCCGCCTGCTATTCCATTGCCGTAGCCTTGCTGATGTTTGTGCTGGCACGCAGATTGACCAGTTCCTCTTTTGGTGCCACCCTTATGGCGATTCGCGACAACCGCCTGCGGGCCATGGCGATCGGCATTCCGGTCTCGTCGCGGCTAGCGGTCATTTATACGATTTCAGCCAGTATGGCCGGTGCTGCCGGCGCGTTGCTGGCACAGACGACCGGCTTTGCGTCGCTGGACGTCTTCGCATTTGACCGTTCAGCCGACGTGATGTTGATTCTGGTGATTGGCGGAACGGGCTGGCTGTATGGCGGTATTGCTGGCGCTATTGTTTTCAAGCTGATGCAAGATGTGATTGCATCCATCACACCGCAGTACTGGACTTTCTGGATCGGACTGTTTTTGGTGGTCCTGATGCTGGTTGGGCGCGAGAAGCTCCTTCGCCCGTGGACCTGGTTTAGCCGGGGCGGCGCATGACCAGTCCTGACGACGGGGATATTGTTCTTTCTGCTGAAGGCCTGGTCATGCGCTTCGGCGGCATCACAGCCACCAACAATGTGACGCTGAATCTGAAAAAAGGCGCGCGCCACGCGTTGATCGGCCCCAACGGCGCTGGCAAGACCACATTGATTAATCTGCTTACCGGGGTCTTGCACCCGACGGAAGGCCGGATCACGCTGCTGGGAGAAGACATCACCCACTTGGCACCGCATCAGCGCGTCCAGCGGGGGCTGGTTCGGACCTTTCAGATCAACCAGTTGTTTGACACCTTGACGCCATTGCAGTCACTGGCGCTGACGGTCTCACAGCAGCGCGGACTGGGCACCAGTTGGTGGAAAGCCCTGGGTAACGATGGCGTGGTTGCAGACCGGTGTGCGCAATTGCTCGAGCAATTTCACCTCACGGAAGTGATGAACCAGCCGACGCAGGTGCTGCCTTATGGCAAGCGCCGGCTGCTGGAAATTGCGATTGCGCTGGCCTGCGAGCCACGCGTGCTGCTGCTCGACGAACCCGTCGCGGGTGTGCCTGCCGGTGAGCGGGAAGAGCTGTTGCAGACCATTGCCGAATTGCCCGCAGACGTGTCTATCCTGCTGATTGAGCATGACATGGATCTGGTGTTTACCTTCGCCCGGCGCATGACGGTACTGGTCAATGGCACAGTGCTGACCGAAGGTGATCCAGAGCAAATCGCCAACGATCCGCAAGTCAAGGCGGTGTATCTGGGGCATGGCGAAGCGGCTCACGACGGCACCCGTGCAGAGGAAAAAACGTCATGAGTGAATTGCTCAGCGTCACCGGTTTGAGTGCCGGATACGGCGAGGCTGTGGTCCTCAACAACGTCTCTTTGACGGTGGATGAAGGCAAAACGCTGGCTCTGTTGGGTCGCAACGGCACCGGCAAAACCACCTTGATCAACACGCTGGCTGGAGCCACGCGTCAGCACGCCGGCAGTATCTCGCTAGGAGCGGGGCCGTCGCGGGTGGCGCTTCACAAGATGCCTTCGCACGAGCGCGCCGCGGCAGGAATTGGCTGGGTACCGCAGGAGCGCAACATCTTCAAATCGCTGACAGTCGATGAAAACCTGAGCGCAGTGGCGCGCCCCGGTGCCTGGACGCCAGAGCGGGTCTACGCCATGTTTCCGCGGCTGGCTGAGCGCAAGACCAATTTGGGTACCCAACTGTCTGGCGGCGAACAGCAAATGCTGGCGGTTGGACGCGCGTTGGTGCTTAATCCCAAATTGCTTCTACTCGACGAACCGCTGGAGGGTCTGGCGCCCATCATTGTCGAAGAGCTGCTCAAGGCCATACGCCGAATCACCCGAGAGGAAGGTCTGTCGGCGATCATCGTGGAGCAGCATCCGCAGGCGATTCTGGCGATTTCGGACACGGCTGTGGTGCTAGACCGCGGTACGGTGGTGCATTCAGGCCCAGCCCAGGCCTTACGCGTTCAGCCGGAGCTGCTGGACCGCTTGCTGGGTGTGTCACGCTGAGTTTGCGCCCTCTGG
>JANMBW010000202.1:0-2227 GCA_031360565.1 Polaromonas sp. | reverse complement strand
CCCCAAATTGTCTGACGGCCCATGGCCAGCGGCTCGGCTCGCTCGCCGGGTTCAGCTTCAAAGCCAGGCACGACCACGACCTCAATGTTCTGTTTGGTGAAGCGCTCGATGTCCTGCATAAAGCCTTCTTCGTCCAGGCAGACCAGGCTCACGGCTTCACCACTGTTACCGGCTCGGCCAGTACGGCCAATACGGTGCACATAGTCTTCGCTGACGTTCGGGATCTCGTAGTTCACCACGTGCGGCAACTCGTCGATGTCGATGCCACGGGCGGCAATGTCGGTTGCCACCAGGGCGCGAATCGTGCCGTCCTTGAATCCTTGCAGGGCTTGGGTGCGGGCAGTCTGGCTCTTGTTGCCGTGCAACGCCATGGCTTCGATACCATGTTTGGTCAGGTGCTCGGCCACATTGTTGGCGCCAAATTTGGTGCGGGTGAAGACCAGCACCTGGCTCCAGTTGTGCTCGTTGATGATGTGGGTGAGCAAGGCTTTCTTTTTGCTTCGGCTCACCGGATGAATCGTCTGCGTGATGCGCTGCACCGTGGTGTTGCGCGGCGTCACCTGAATGTGTGCAGGATCGCGCAGCAAGCCGTTGGCCAGGTCGCGGATTTCATCGCTGAACGTCGCGCTGAAAAGCAAGGACTGCTTTTGCTTGGGCACCAGTGCCAGTACTTTTTTGATGTCGTGGATAAAACCCATGTCGAGCATGCGGTCGGCTTCGTCTAGCACCAAGATCTGTACCTGGCTCAAATCGAGTGTGCCCTGACCAGCATGGTCCAGCAGCCGGCCTGGAGTAGCCACCAAAATGTCCACACCACGGCGTAATTTGTCGATTTGTGCACCCATGCCGACACCGCCAAACATGACCATCGAGGTCAGTTCCAGGTATTTGCCATAGACGCGAACGCTTTCTTCAACCTGCGCCGCCAGTTCGCGTGTGGGCGTCATGATCAGGCATCGCACGGCATTGACGCCGCGCCGGTTGCTCAGGCGCGGCTCTGTGCTCAGGCGCTGCAGCATGGGCAGTACGAAGGCTGCAGTTTTGCCGGTTCCAGTCTGGGCACCGCCCAGTAAGTCGCCGCCTGCCAGAACCGCAGGAATCGCCTGGGCTTGAATCGGGGTGGGGGTGTCATAGCCCTGCTCAAGCACGGCCTTCAAAATGGCGGGAGCCAATTTCAATTCATCAAATGTCATGGTTTTGCGTCGCTGTGACGCTATCGATCGGCCTGCTGGGTGCTCTGGTTCAGGGCAACCCGCCAGTGATAGGCAGATGGGGTCTAAAAGGCGGGCTGAAGGTATCTCGAAGCCAAGGTGTTTCCAGGCTTGGGATGTGCCCAAAGTCGCAGGTAACTGGAGCCAGCGACGGGTGGATTGTCTCACGGAACGATAATCACCCCTAAACGGGCAACCCCGTCGCCCATTCCCATGCCGGCTGCGCCCACCTAGATGGTCCTGCCAGCGACAATCGATTTTTGTTTTTTTAGAGATGGATCCTGATGGCCCAGTACGTATTTACCATGAACCGGGTTGGCAAAATCGTGCCGCCCAAACGTCATATTCTGAAAGACGTTTCCCTTAGTTTTTTCCCGGGCGCCAAGATCGGCATGCTGGGCGTCAATGGCTCGGGCAAGTCCACCCTGCTCAAGATCATGGCCGGACTCGACAAGGAAATTGAAGGGGAAGCCACACCGATGCCGGGGCTCAATATTGGCTACCTGCCGCAGGAGCCCAAGCTCGACCCGGGGCACACGGTGCGCGAGAGTGTCGAGGCCGGCATGGGGGCGGTATTCGCGGCCAAAGCGCAACTCGAAGCGGTCTATACCGCCTATGGCGAGCCCGATGCCGACTTTGATGCCCTGGCGGCGGAGCAGGCGCGTCTGGAAGCCATCATCGCAACGTCTGGTACCGATTCCGAGCACCAGCTCGAGATTGCTGCCGATGCCCTGCGTCTGCCGCCCTGGGATGCGCAGATTGGCATCTTGTCGGGCGGTGAAAAACGTCGCGTCGCCTTGTGCAGCCTGTTGCTGTCCAAACCCGACATGCTGCTGCTGGATGAGCCGACCAACCACCTTGATGCCGAATCAGTGGACTGGCTCGAGCAATTTTTGCAGCGCTATTCGGGCACCGTGGTGGCCATTACCCATGACCGCTACTTTCTGGACAACGCGGCCGAATGGATTCTGGAGCTTGATCGCGGCCAGGGCATTCCGTGGAAGGGCAACTACAGC
>JANMBW010000190.1:0-10425 GCA_031360565.1 Polaromonas sp. | reverse complement strand
TCAGGGACACGCCCGACGCCAAGAAGGCGGCCTGCGCCGCGTCGCTGAGGTATTGACCATTGTCCGGATGCACAGTCTGATCCGCAGTGCCATGGAACACAATGGTCGGCAGTGGCGGCGAGGCCTGTCCCGGTGCGCCATGGCGCATGGCACCGAAGGCAGAGGCAAGGTCGCGCGCAGCGCCTGCTTGCAGACCGGAATGTACGCCGACTGCGGCAAACATATCAGGGTGCTGTCCTGCCACCAGCGCGGCCATCGCACCGCCGGCAGACAGCCCGGCGATGTAGACCCGGCTGGCGTCTGCCTCGGGATGGCTGTCAAGCACCTGCTGCGTGATCGCGGCAATCATGCCGGGCTCACCACGGCCGCGCTGCTGGTGGTCGGGTTCAAACCAGTTCCAGCAGCGCCGGACGTTGGCCTGGCTGGTCTGCTCGGGGTAGAGCACCATGCACTGGTGCTGCTCGGCCAGCGCGTTCATGTCGGTGCCAAGGGCAAAGTCCTCGGCATTCTGCGTGCAGCCGTGCAGCAGCACGATCAGCGGCATGGTGCCGGTCTTGCCCGGTGAAGCCAGCGGCCGGGTCGGCACAAACAGTCGATAGGGATACTGCAGGCCTTCAAAACTGAATTCGCCTTCGGTGAATTGCGCCGGTTGCAGCACTTCAGGCTGGACCAGTGTTTCGGGGAAAAGATCAGGCGAATCTTCCACCAAGGGCTCGGTGTTGGGGCGCTCCGCTTCCACGGGTGGCACCGGCAGGCGCAGCACCGAGTCGTTGGCCGCAGGCTGCTGCGACGGCTGCGCGGTTACTGGCTTCTTCAGGGCCCGCTGGATCAGTTCTGTGGCCTCCATCAGTTGTCCCATGCGGGTGAGGCGGGTGGCTTTGCTGAGCATTTCGGTCAATAAATTAGGCATCGTTTTCCAATCCGGCAGCAAAATGCTGCACTGCAACATAGAATACGCCGATTTTTGAATGGGTGCTTGTAGGACAGCCACTATCAAGAACCTACGAGGCATGTAGGATGACTATGGTCTGCCCGCCACCCCTCGGCGCTATCCGTACTACCCTGCATTTACAAAAAAGCACACCTTGCCCATACTGCTAGGCTTGAGGGTCTATCTGGCTCCGCATCGAAGCTAAAAATCAAGGGTCACGGGGATGCAATATTGGGGGGGACTTCGCTATCGATTGGTGCTGTTGGTACTGATTGCTCTGCTGCCGCTGTGTGGGCTGTTCGCCTATTTGGCCGCAAAAGACCAGGAAGCGGCGCTGGCGCAGGCTCGCGACAAGCTGCAAGCGCAGGTTTTGTTGGCGGCATTGAACCAGCGCCTGCTGGTCGAGCGGGTGGCGCAATTGTTGGGCGACATGGCCAATGGTCCGTCGATCAAGGACCCCAGCATTCGGCTGTGTGCCGATTACCTCAAAAACCTGCAAGCACAAAATGCCAGTTACACCAATCTGGGTGTGCTGGATCTAAGTGGCCAGATCAGCTGCCAGGCACTCGACTCCAGCGCGCGGATTGATTACAGCGGCCGGACTTTTTTCCAGCAAGTACTCGCGACACAAAAATTTTCAATTGGCGAGATGGTCGTTGGCACCATCACGCGGCGTAACGTGATTGGTTTTGGGGTGCCGGTGTACGGTGGCAACGGGCTTATGAACGGCGTCGCCTTTGCGACACTGGATGTCGCGGCCCTGGCTTCCGCTTTGAACGCCACCGAACTCGCCGACGGCGCCCAGTTGAGGCTGCTTGACGCCCGCGGCACGATCCTGGCGGCTCAGGCGATGCCAGCCAATCAGCTTCTGGGTAGCCCCGAGCGGGATGCGCGGGTGTTGGCAGCCATCAAGGACCGCCGCTCGGGCATTCAGGAGGTCGTCGACGCCGAAGGCACTGAGCGTATTTATGCTTATGCGCCGGTCGGCGGCACGCCCGATGGCGGCATGTGGGTCGCCATGAGCGTACCGCGTCATGTGGTGACAGCGGAGCCCCGGGAGGCCTTTTTGATCACCCTCGCCGCATTGCTCGGCATGACCGTATTTGGTGTGGGCTGCGCCTGGTGGCTGGGCGGCAGACTGATCGTGCAGCCAGCCCATGCCATCTTGAAACAAGCCAGTGAAGTGGCGAGCGGCAATTTGTCTGCACGCGTGCAGATGGGCCCGCAGTACCTGGGCGAGCTGGGCGAAATCGGCGCGTCGTTCAACCGGATGGCCGAAGCGCTGCAGACTCGCGGCAGTGAAATCGACAATGCCTTGTTGCGGGTCAACAAGCAGCGCGCGCTGCTGGACCTGATAGTCAACAGCCTGGGAGAAGGGGTACTGGTGGTCGATCAGAACGGCCACTTCATGCTCTTCAACAACACCGTGGAGAGGTTTTTTCCTGTCCCTCAGCTGGGCACCACATTTGACGACTGGCGCCTGCACCACGAGATCCTGACGCCTGACGGCAAATCCTTTTATCCCAAGGACGACCGGCCCCTGAAAAAGGCCCTGCAAGGCATCACCACCGAAAATTGGGATATGTTGGCCCGGCGGCCGGGACGAACCGACCGGATTTTGCGCGTCAGCGCCAGACCGTTGCGCGATGCTGCCGGCGCGCTGATCGGCGCGGTAACAGTTTTTAACGATATCACGGACCTCAAGGCGGCAGAAAGCTTCGTGCGCGAACAGCAGGAGGTGTTGGCGCTGATCGCACGCGGTGTGCCCCTGCACCAGTCGCTCGAAGCAATCGTGCAGCTGATTGAAAGCCGCGACCCAGGAAGTCTGTGCTCGGTATTGTTGGTCCGGGATGGCCATCTATGCCATGGCGCGACGGTCGGCTTGCCGCAGCAATTCATCGAACAAATTGAGGGTCTGGTTGTGGGAGAGGCCGGTGGCTGTTGCGGCTTGGCAGCCCACCGCAAACAGCCGGTGTATGTGAACGATCTTGCCACCGACCCACTGACCAAACCCTTTCAGACCATCGCTGCGACTTACCGCCTGGGGTCCTGCTGGTCTACGCCGGTGTTGTCGGGTGATGGCGAGACGCTCGCCACCTTTGCCATTTACCACCGTGAGCCAGGCAGTCCCGAACCGCGGCATCTTGAGCTGATGGAGATCGCCAGTCGCCTGGCACTGATTGCCCTGGAGCGTCATCGCGCCGAGCAGGCGCTGGTGAGCAGTGAAAGGCGCTTTCGTGAAATGGCCGAAAACATTCAGGACGTTTTTTACAACGTGGATGTCACCACCGGCACCATGCTCTACATCAGCCCGGGCTATGAAAAGGTTTGGGGCCGCAGTTGCGACAGTCTGTATGCCCAGCCCAATTCCTACCTGGACGCTGTCTTGCCCGACGACAAGGCGATCTTGTTGCACGCCGATGCCCTGGTGCGCGCCAAGCAGGCGGCCGATGTCGAATACCGCATCGTCTCATCCGACGGACAGACGCGCTGGATTCGCGACAACTCTTACCCGGTCCTCAACAACAACGGCGAACTCAGGCGCGTGGTGGGTACGGCGCGGGACGTGACCGACCGAAAAATGGCCGACGTGGAGTTGGCCGGCACCAACCGCGCGCTGCAGATGCTCAGTCGTACTGCCATCGCAATTCAGAAAGCCGAAGACGAAGCCAGCTTGTTGACGGAAGTTTGCGCTGTGGCGGTGGACATTGGCAAATACCGGATGGCCTGGGTTGGCTACGCGCTGGACGACGAGGCACGCACCATCAAGCCGATGGCGCATGCGGGCGAGGAGCTGGGCTATTTATCTTCCGCGCGACTGAGCTGGTCGGAGCATTCGGTCGGCGGGCAGGGACCCGCTGCACGGGCGGTTCGCAGCGCGATGCCCATCCAGTATGGCGATATACCCAATGCAGACGGCTCCTTCACCCTGAAAGCCGCCGCACTCGAGCGTGGCTACCACAGTGCCATCTGTTTGCCCTTGCGCGGCGAGCACCAGGTTTTTGGTGTGATCACCCTTTTTGATAGCACGGCACAAAACTTTTCCCTCGGCGAAATGAGCCTGATGCAGGAACTGGCCGACAACCTGGCTTTTGGCATCGGCAGCTTGCGTGCCCGGGTCGAGCGCAAGCGCAGTGAAGACGCTGCGCAGGCCGCGGCGGCCATTGTGCGCGAACAGGCTTCGCTGCTCGACCGGGCCCAGGACGTGATCATTGTTCGCAATCTCGACGGCACCATACGCTACTGGAACAAAAGCGCCGAACGCCTGTACGGCTGGTCCGCCGAGGAAGTACTCGGCAAAACCATGGACCAGCAGATGTACCGCAGCCCCGAGATATTGGCCAGGGCGACGCAGGCAATCATGGCCACGGACGCGGACTGGACCGGCGAGCTGGAGCAGCTTGCCCGGGATGGCTCGGTCGTGATCATTGAGGCGCGTTCCACGGTTTTGCGCGACCCGCAAGGCAAGCCCAGCGGTGTGATGTGTGTCAACACCGACATCCGAAAGCGCAAACTGGTCGAGCAGGAAATCCTGCAACTCAATGCCAGCCTGGAAGAGCGCGTGCAAAGGCGAACCGAGCAGCTGGAGTTTGCCAACAAGCAGCTGGAGGCGTTTTCCTATTCGGTGTCGCATGACCTGCGCACGCCCTTGAGCTCGGTTGATGGCTTCAGCAATTTGCTGGAAAAAAGCATAGGCAAGGGACTGCAGACCGAGTCTGCCCAGCAGAGCCTGCACTACCTGTCGCGCATCCGCGCCGGTGTGTCGCAGATGGGCGAGCTGATTGATGCCATGCTGTCGCTGGCTCGGGTCTCGCGCACCGACCTGAAGTGGGAGCCTGCCAATTTAAGTGCCATGGCAGAGGCCTTGCTCAAAACCTATCAGGAACGCGAGCCCAAGCGCGCGGTGCGGCTACATGTCGAGCCCGGCCTGGTAACCCAAGGCGATCCACGGCTCCTCAATCAGGTGCTGGATAACCTGCTCGGTAATGCGTGGAAATTCAGCAACCGTGAAAAGTGCACCGACATTCGCTTCGGTCGTGAACAGCAGGGCAGCGACGAGATGGTTTACTTTGTACGCGACAAGGGTGCTGGTTTTGACATGGCGTATGCAGAAAAACTCTTTGGCGCGTTTCAACGACTGCATTCACCCGCCGAATTCGCTGGCACCGGCATCGGCCTGACAACGGTGCAGCGCATCGTGTCACGCCACGGTGGCAGAATCTGGGCGCAGTCTGCACCCAGCCAGGGCGCTACGTTTTATTTCACTTTGGGAAGCACGGCGCAGCTTTGAGGACGCGGCACGGCCTCAGCGTTTAGCACCGCCCTGCAAGGTCGCGCGCAGGATCTCTGCCTTGTCGGCATCAAATTGGCCTTCGACCCGCGCCAGCACATCGCCCTGGCGATTGACGACGATGGCATAGCTTTGCGCCACACCATTAAGGCCCAGAGAACGCACAAAATCGGACCGATTGGTGAAAACCGGCACCACACCGGCGCGCTCGGTGTCGGCCGGATAGTTTTGCAGCAGACGACCCTCCGCAGCTTGGCGGCCGGTCGCGGTACCGGGGTCGTTGATCACTGGCAAGCGCAGCCAGTTGATGCTGGCGTCGTTTTTCAGGTTCAAGCCTTCAATCCAGCTATCAGCCTGGGCCCGATGGGCACGCTGAAAGGTCACCAGAGCCAGGGTGCGTTCAGACGGCAATTCACCTGGCAGCGCAAGCGGGCGGCGCAGCAAGGTTTGCGACATGTGGTACGGCAATTGCCCCATCACGCTGGCTTCGTTGGGCGAGGCTGCAGCAAACATCAAGGCCAGCGCCGCAGCCGCCAGCCAGGCCAGCAGATACAACAGGGTTCTGTTTAAGTTGAACTTCATGATGCTGTCCCGTCCCTCTGAAAGCCCGGCGCAAAATTGCGTTGCCGGCGTGAAGCATGCAAGATGTGTGCACGATACACCGGTCAGTCCAATCGAGCTTGGCAAACTGCAACGATTCGTGATGACTGTTTGGTAATTTAATATACAACAAAGTCAAAAAACACACACTCGCACTGTATTGAAACCCTACAAGTACATGTTTGACTTAAAATCTGCGCATGACTCGTTCCCCAACGCTTTCTAGTCCATCCCCTACTCAAGCGACGGTTCCCACCGTGCAGCCGAGCCGCGCCAAGGCTGCACCCAGAGCCGGCCGACCTGCCAAAGTGTCTTTCAAGGCCCAAATGCTGGTAGCGCGGGAGGAGGCGATCGTCAAGGCGGTCAATCGTTTGCTGGCCGAAAAAGGCTTTGACGTCATGACCGTGGACGAAGTCGCTGCGGATGTGGGCATCGCCAAAGCCAGTTTGTACAAACATTTTTCCAGCAAGGAAGACTTGGCCGCGGCCGCCATGGTACGAGTTCTGGGACTGGCCCAGGTTTTTTTGGCCGGTTTACCCGCTGATGCCGAGCCGCTGGCCCAGCTCAAGGCGGTTGCGCGCTGGATGCTGGAGGTTCAACTGGCCGGGGAAATGCCGCTGTTGCCCAGTCAGAATTCAAGCCTGCGCGCCACTCTGATGGCCAACAAGGCCTACCTGGACGGCCTGCTACAGGTCAGCGACCAGATCGGCGGCTGGATCGAGGCGGCCCAGCAAGACGGCAGTCTGAACCCCCAAGTCCCTGGCCTGGTGGTGTTGTACACCCTGTATTCACGGGCCTGCGACCCGGTTCCGGGCTTCCTCAAGGCGGGTGGCCAACACACCGATGCTGAAATTGTGGAAATTGTCCTCAGCACCTGCTTTGACGGTCTAAAGGCCTGATCCGGCGCTCAAGCGCTCTTGGGGAATGCTCAGCGCACCAGCAAGACCGGAAGCGTGCAATGCGCCAACACGGCCGTGGTGACGGATCCCATGACCAGATTGACCAGCGTTCCATGTCCGTGTGAGCCCATCACCAGCAGGTCGTAACGCCCGGCTTCGGCAAACTTGGTGAGGGTCTCACCGACATGACCGACCTTCCAGACGCTTTTGGTTGACCAGCCATGCCGCTCCATGAATTTACACACCGGTGCAAGGACTTTTTCTGCCTCGTCAGCGTTGTAGCCATCGACCACAGCCTTGCCCAATGCGGCCCGGGCCCGGTTGGGAATGGGAAGCATCACGGTGATCACCGTGTAGGTGTTGGACGTGCTGAATAACTCCTCGTGGGTAGCCAGATAGGCCAGCATTTTTTTGGTGTAGCGACTGCCATCGACCGCAAGCAGGATATTCATCACGGACTCCTTGATGTGAAAACACTGTCCCAGTCTACAGGTCGCAGCGGAAAAAGGAAGATCGTTTCAAGAAGATACCCCTGCGGCGTCGCGACCCCTGGCGCTAAGGTGTTGGTAGCGCAATGCAGTGGTCGGGCCGAAATGCGGCTTGCTCACCCTTAATGGCATAGCCCAGTGGATTGGCGACAACCCGGCAACCCTGCGCCACGTAGTCGGATGGACAGTGCAAATGGCCGTGCAGCCAGAGCCGGGCAGCCGGAAACAGATCATCCAGCGCATTGCAAAAGCCGGCGGTGCCCGGCACCAGGCCATAACGCGGATCGGCACTGCGCAGGCTGGGCGCAAAGTGGGTGACCACCACGGTAGGTCCGTCAAAAGGCCTGGCCAGCGCCTGGCGCAGCCAGTCCTGGCTTTGCAAGCCATGCTCGCGCACGGCATCGGCCAGCAGGGGCTCACCGTTGCGCAGGGAATGGTTTTTTCTGAGGTAAAAATTAGCGGCCCGAAAAGACTTTTCGCGCAGCTTGAGTTGCTCCTCCAGGGTCACGCTGCGGGTGCGCGCCTGTTCGGTGGTCAGGGCATCAAAATCGGTCCAGAGTGTGCAGCCGACAAACCGAACGCCCTGCAACACCACACTCTGGCGCTCCAGCCAGACCAGCCTCAGGCGCTCGCAGATCTCACGCAGGCGGGCCTCGGTGGCGTCAAAATCCAGGCCGTCGTACTCGTGGTTGCCGGGAAGGAAAAAAACCGGCGTTGGCCAGCCAGCGCCACCTTGGTCCACTGGCAGGGGTGAAAACCGCGCCAAGCCGAAATCAGCAATCTTCAGGCTGCTCAATAAGGAGCCGTTTTGATACGAGCCGATGTCACCCGCCAGCACCAGCAGATCAGCGCCGGGCGCAGGCTGTGGGCTAAAGTGCGGGTGGGACTCAAGGTGCAAGTCGGACAGCAGCTGAATGTTCACCCTTCAATTGTGCGCTGTGTTCGCCGGCTGGCATCGGGTGCTCAACAGGTCTGGCATCCTGTCAGCTATAAAAAATATAGCTACTGATCTAGGTAACACCTTGGCTCGGGCGCCTTTCTAGTCGAAAATATCGCATCAAACTGCAGAAGCCTTGAGCGCCGACCGCCGTACCGCATCGCGCAGCCATATCTGCGCGCTGCGCTGTTGCGAGCGTTGGTGCCAGACCGCGTCCACGTGCACAGGCCCCACCTTGAAAGGCAGGGGATGAAGCGTCAACTGCGAGGCGATGCCGGTGACGCGAACAAAATGGCTTGGCAACACGGTCAGTAGATTGGAGTTGGCCACCACCTGCCCGGCGGTGAAAAACTGGTTGACGGTCAGCACCACTTGCCGCTCCCGACCGAGCGAGGCCAGGGCTTCGTCGATGAAGCCAAAGTGCCGGCCGGAAAAGCTCACCAGCATGTGCCGGGCGGCGCAAAACTGGTCCAGTGTCAAGGGGCCTTCGGCCAAAGGGTGGCCGGCGCGCATCACGCAAACGTATTGTCCGTTGTAGAGGCGCTGATGGCAAAACGTCACGGGTTCGGCAGCCCGGGCTTGGCTGTTCAGGTCGGCCAGCAAGGCAGGAAAGTGGCCCACTGCCAGGTCGGCGGCTTCTTCATCCAGGATGCGACGCGGGTCGCGTGTCGTCAGAGGCACCACCCGCATAGAAACGCCTGGTGCTTCGTGCTCCAAAATGCCGACCAGGCCGGGCACCAGTTCGGCTGCGGTGGCATCGGCCATGGCAACGACAAAGGTCGAGTTGGCCGTGCCGGGCTCAAATTCGCTGGGCGCCAGCGACTCCTGGAGCTGGCTCAGTGCCTCCCGAACCGACGGCCAAATGGCCAGAGCCCTCGGTGTGGCAACCATGCCCTGACCCCTGCGCTTGACCAGCTCATCGCCCAGGGTTTCGCGCAGCCGCCGAAGCGCATTGCTGACGGCTGGTTGCGTCAGCGACAGGTTGCGGGCTGCCCGCGTCAGGCTTTGTTCAGCCATGACTTCATTGAAAACGCGCAGCAGATTCAGATCTAGGGTGCGGAAATTGGTCACTTTTGTAGCCCGAAAGAGTTCAAAGACTTAATTAATCACCACGGTGAATGACACACATCACCATTCTAAACTTGAATAACATAAGTGTTAACCCTAGTATGGTTTAACAAACCGCGATTTTGCGGCCAAGTATTGATCTGAAGGGAAGCACCATGACCAGTTTTGTCCATCTTGAGTATTCCCGTGAGCACCCCGGCGTCGCCCGTCTGGAGGCAAGCCTTGAAGCCGCACAACGGCTGCGCAAGGGGTTTTCGGGCACCCGCGGCCTGGCAACTTTGTTGTTGTCAGCCATGGTGGCCGCCGTTATGGTGGTCGCTGATCAGTTGATGACCAGTCTCACGGAAGGGCACCTGCTGGTCATGTGGGTCGCCATGTGGCTGGTGGGCTTTGCCGCGCTGGCCTTGTTTGCCGGCGCAGCGCGGGATGTCGCATCGGCCCTGAAAACTGGACTAGACAGCTGGTCCCACCGGCTGGCCAAGGCCCGCGCGGATGAGCGCCTCTGGTCTCTGGCCAAAAAGGACGCCCGTGTGATGGCTGATCTGCTGGCTGCCCGGTCTCGCGGGGAATAAGTCAGCGCGTAAAAAAGCCACCTCTGAGGGTGGCTTTTTTTATCCGCCTGATGCGCCGGACGGCGGCCGGTCAACGGTGACTCTGCGCGTCAACTCAAGCGGCCAGTCGTTTTTCAATCGCGGCTTTGGTGTCGCGCAAGGCGGTTGGCAGGTGGTGCTCCAGCTGTTTGAACAGCTCAGTATGCAGTTCCAATTCCTTAAGCCAGGCGGCTTTGTCCATACTGGTCACAGTCGTGAATTGCTCGGCACTGAAATTCAGGCCAGTCCAGTTCAAATCCTCGTAGCTGGGGCTGACGCCCATCAGGTTGTCCTGACCTTGGGCCTTGCCCTCCAACCGGTCAATCATCCACTTCAGCACGCGCATGTTCTCGCCGTAGCCGGGCCAAACGAACTTGCCGTCCTCGCCCTTGCGAAACCAGTTGGTGGTGTAAATCCGCGGCAGTTTGGCACCGCTGGCGGCCAGTTTTTCACCAAGGTCCAGCCAGTGCTGGAAATAATCGCTCATGTTGTAGCCGGTAAACGGCAGCATGGCAAAGGGATCGCGGCGCACCACGCCAGCCTGTCCGGTGGCCGCTGCGGTGGTTTCCGAGCCCATGGTCGCGGCCATGTAGACGCCTTCCACCCAGGACCGGGCTTCGG
>JANMBW010000154.1:0-2610 GCA_031360565.1 Polaromonas sp. | reverse complement strand
GGTTGCAGCCAAGGTACCGCCGAGGAGTGCTGCTACCAAAGTCATAGCACTGTTGTCGACACTGAATACGCTGGCCGCCAAAGCCGCGCCTGCGGGGATGCGGATCACGCTGTGCACCACATCCCACAGCGAGTCCAAACCCGGAATCTTGTCGGCAAAAAACTCAACGAATACCATGAAGCCGCTGGCTCCCAACACCATCGGGTGTGCCAGCAGATGTAGCCCTTTCGGCAGTTCCATCCAGCCCATAAATCCGGCCAGACCGGTCAGCAAGACCACCAAATACAGACGCACGCCACTGGCCCAGCCCAGCGCCCCAGCCAAGGCAATCAACTGCGCGGTGTCCAGTGTGTTCATGCTTTCTCAGCCTACTACCCAGTTGGGTTTGCGCTTTTGCAGAAAGGACTGTAGCCCCTCGCGTCCCTCTGGGCTGACACGTATGTCCGCGATGGCTTCTACCGTCCCTTGCACCAGATCGGGTGTGACCTCATGCCCAGCGACATCATGCAACAGCTTTTTGCATAGCTTGAGGGCTTCAGGCCCGGCACTGACCCAGGCATGGCACAGCTCGGCAACTTTGGCATCCAGCGCTTCGGCGGCAACGACCTCGTGTATAAAACCTATGCGTTGCGCCTGGTACGCATCAAACCGCTCAGCCGTCAGAAAATAGCGATGTGCCGCGCGCGCACCCATGGCCCGAATCACATAGGGGCTGATGGTGGCTGGAATGAGACCCAACTTGACCTCACTCAGGCAATAGTGCGCGGTATCCACCGACACCGCTACATCGCACGCCGCCACCAGTCCGGTACCGCCGGCATACACATCACCCTGGATGCGTGCCAGGGTCGGCTTGGATGACGCATAAATGGTTTGCAACATGGTCGCAAGCTGGCCCGCATCGGCCAGATTCTGCTCGTGCGTGTAGTCCGCCATGCTGCGCATCCAGTTGAGGTCGGCGCCGGCGCAAAAAGCGGTCCCGTTCGCTGCCAGCACAATACATCGGACATCCGCGCGGCTTTGCAGGTCTTGAAAGGCCTGGGTCAGTTCTCCAATCAGCTCGTCATTGAAAGCGTTGCGCACCTCAGGGCGGTTCAGCGTCACGGTGCCCACCAGATCAGCAATGCGAATTTGCAAATGGTTCATGGTGCTGACAGCTTCACTGGATGGCCTAATATCGCTTTGCAACTTCTTCAAGCATGACTTCGGTTGCGCCCCCGCCTATACCCAATACACGGGCATCGCGCCACAACCTTTCGATGGCGGTTTCGCGTATGAAACCCATGCCACCGTGAAATTGCTGGCAGGTCTGCAGCACTTCATTGACCAGTTCGCCCGTCAGCGCCTTCAGCATGGAAACTTCTTGCACGATATCGCGCTGCTGCGTCACCGACCAGGCACAGTGGTACATAAATTGCCGCGCGGCCCGGGTTTTGGCATCCAGCATGGCGATGCGGTGTCGTATGGTCTGCTTGTCCCACAGCGTTGCACCAAAAGCCTGGCGCTGGCGAACATGATCAAGCGTCAGTTCAAGCGCCCGCATGCAATGACCCACCGCCATGGCACCCAGCGCAATCCGTTCGGTCTGGAAGTTTTTCATGACCGAATAAAAGCCCTTGCCTTCTTCTCCCAAGAGATTTTCAGCCGGTAGGCGAACATGATCGAAAATCAGCTCGGCCGTGTCGGACGACAGCCAGCCGGTTTTCTTCAATGCCCTGCCCACCGTGAATCCAGGCGTTCCCTTTTCCACAATGAACATCGACATGTCGTGGCGCGCCGGACCGGTTTTGGCCGCAACAAAGTACAAATTGGCATGGACCCCATTGGTGATGAACATTTTGGTTCCGTTGATCACCCAGTGGTCGCCATCGCGCTTGGCCGACGTCCGCATGCCGGCCACATCGGAGCCTGCACCCGGCTCGGTAATGGCCACGGCCGTGATGGTTTCCCCAGAAATCACACCGGGCAGGTAACGCGCCTTTTGTGCCGCAGTGCCCGCATGGTGCAGGTGCGGGCTGGCCATATCAGTATGGACCAACACGGTGATGATGAAGCCGCCAAACGTTGACTGCGACAGCGCCTCGGCAAACACCAGATTAGTCAGCGCATCGGCCTCGGCACCGCCGTACTCGGCCTCGTACACCAGGCCCAGCATGCCGGCCTGACCCATTTTTCGCAATACCTCCCGCGGCACACAACCTTGTTCTTCCCAGCCAGCCGCGACAGGCTCGACCTCGCGGGCAATAAAGCGCGCCACCTGTTCGCGCAGGAGTTCGTGTTCGGGGGAAAGGTAAATATTTTCCATGAGCAGGCTTGAGACTTTTACATCCGAAAGATGCCAAACTTGGGCTCAGCAATGGGCTGATTGAGCGAGGCGGACAGGCCTAGTGCCAGCACTCTGCGCGTATCGGCAGGATCGATCACACCGTCATCCCAGATTCTTGCAGTGGAATAGTAGGGATGGGACTGGTGGGCAAACTGGTCCAGCAGCGGCTGCTTGAAGGCTGCTTCTTCCTTTGCGCTCCAGTTGCCACCGCGGGCTTCAATGCCGTCACGCCTGACGATGGCCAAAACGCTGGCCGCCTGCTCACCGCCCATGACGCAAATCCG
>JANMBW010000141.1:0-2746 GCA_031360565.1 Polaromonas sp. | reverse complement strand
CCCGAGAGCAGTACGCGTTTTTGCATAGCAATGGTTCAGAAGAAATTCATTCAATTATAAATAAGGGGGATGCATGGCCAGCAGAGGTCAGACCCGCGGCGCCAGTTCAGCGCGTTGCCGGGATCGGCCCCATCGCGTGGTTACGCGCACCAGCAGGCGCTCGAGATCGTCGATGTAAGTGAAGACGGCGGGCACCACCAGCAGGCTTAGCAAGGTCGAGGTGATCAGGCCGCCAATCACGGCAATTGCCATCGGAGATCGAAAGCTGGGGTCTGCCCCCCAACCCAGGGCCAGCGGCATCATGCCTGCACCCATGGCGATGGTGGTCATGATGATGGGTCGGGAGCGTTTGTGGCAGGCATCGACCAGCGCATCAAAGCGGTTCATACCCGCGACAGCGGGTCGCCCTTCACTGCCGTCATGCCCCTTGCGGGCAAGCAGGGCGTAGTCGACCAGCAAAATGGAATTTTTGGTGACGATGCCCATCAGCATGATCAGGCCAATCATGGACGGCATCGACAGCGCCCTACCGGTGATGAGCAGAGCCACGAACGCGCCACCGATCGACAGCGGAAGCGCTGCAAGAATCGTGACGGGCTGCATGAAGTCCTTGAACAGCAGCACCAGCACGCCATAAATGCACAGCACGCCAATCGTCATGGCGATGCCAAAGCTGGCAAACAGGGCCTGCATCTCCTGCGCGTCGCCCAGCTCGGCAATCTTGACCGCCGGTGGCAGGTTTGTCATGGACGGCAGCGCGCGCGCTTCGGCATTGACTTCGCCCAGCGTACGAGAGCCCAGCTCCACATTGAGCGTGACGTTGCGACTGCGGTTGAGGCGGTCGATCTGCGCCGGACCGGATTCCAGGCTGATGCTGGCGACGTTACCCAAAACCACCGGCCCGTTTTTACCCGGAACGGTCAGACGTTCGATCGCCGACAGATCGGCGCGTACGGTATCGGCCAGCCTCACGCGAATCGGAACTTGCCTTTCTGCCAGCCGCAGTTTGGGCAGACTGGTGTCGTAATCGCCGGCTGTGGCAACCCGTACGGTTTCGCCAATACTCGCTGCCGTCACGCCAAGGTCTGCGGCCCGCGCAAAGTCGGGGCGCACGATGATTTCGGGGCGGACCAGGGAGGCACTCGAACTCACATTACCGATGCCTTGAAGCGTGCGCAGTTCGCGCTCGACCTTTTGTGCCGCTTCAGCCAGTGCGACCGGGTCGGCGCTGCGCAGCACCAGCTGCATCTTGACGCCAGTGTCGGGTGGTCCAACATTGAATCGGGCGCCCGGAATGGATTCCAGCTGTTGGCGAATCTGCGCTTCAATGCTCGAAAGTGATTCTGAGCGGTCCGTTCGGTGCACGGTGGTCAGGGTCAACACGGCTTTGCGTGCTTCGGGCGCACTACCCGGCGCAAACTCATCCCCGCTGGAACCCCCGCCGACAGAGCTGAACACAGTCAATACACCTTTGACCCGCATCGCTGCCAGACGCGCCTGCTCGGCGATTTGACTGGTTTCTGCCAGGGTGCTGCCGGGCGGTAATTCAAGGTTGATCTGCGTTTGCGAGCGGTCGGCAGCGGGCACAAAGCCGGTCGGCAAAAGGGCCACCAGGCCAATCGAGCCGGCAAAGAAAAGTCCTGAGGCGATGGCGGTGACCAGCCGATGACGCAAACACCACTTCATGGCAACCAGGTAACGCTGCATCAGCCAGCTGTCTTGTTGCTCGGTTTGGGTGGTCGGCTTGAGCAGGTAGGCCGCCATCATGGGCGTGAGCAGCCTGGCCACCACCAGTGAGGCCAGAATTGCCAGGACCGCGGTCCAGCCAAACTGCTTGAAAAACAGGCCCGGTATGCCGCCCATGAAGGCGGTCGGCAAAAACACGGCTACCAGCGCGAAGGTGGTGGCGATGACTGCCATGCCAATCTCGTCGGCAGCCTCAGTGGCCGCCTGCATCGGCGTCTTGCCCATGCGCAAGTGGCGCGAAATGTTTTCGATCTCGACGATCGCATCGTCGACCAGTACCCCGACCACCAGGGCCAGCGAGAGCAATGTCACGGTGTTGAGGGTGTATCCGAAGTACTGCAGTCCTAGAAAGGTCGGAATGACCGACAGCGGCAAGGCAGCAGCCGCCACCAACGTGGCGCGCCAGTCGCGCAGAAACCACCACACTACCAGCACGGCCAGCAGGGCGCCTTCGTACAGCAGCTCCATCGACCCTTCAAAGTTCTCCTGCACCGGCCTGGCGTTGTCGATCACCTGTTTGATCAGGATGTTGGGATGGCTGGCCTGGAGCTCGGCCACCGCAGCACGAGCGCCGCGCGCCACGTCGATTTCGCTGGCGCCCTTGGTCCGGAAGACTTCAAAGCCCACGACGGTCTGGCCATTGTGGGTGGCAAGGGAACGTGGCTCGGCGAAGGTGTCGATCACTGTTGCCACCTGATCTAGCCGAAGATGCCGGCCGTCGGCCAGGGGCAGGTCCAGCAGCGCCAGTTCAGCGGCTGATTTGACGGTCGCGATGGTTCGGACCGATTGTTCTGCGCCGCTGATATCGCCACGACCACCGGGCGCTTCTTGCTGCGCCAGCTGGAGTCGCCGCGACACGTCCACGGCAGCCACGTTCAGCGCGGCCATCTTGGCGGGATCCAGTTCGATGCGGACTTCGCGGCTCACGCCACCGACGCGCTTGACGGCGCCGACACCGGGCACACTGAGAAGCCGTTTGGTGACAGCGTTATCAACCAAC
>JANMBW010000127.1:0-5163 GCA_031360565.1 Polaromonas sp. | reverse complement strand
CAACTGTCGGTCTGCGGCAGCCTTGCGGGCACTGGCCGAGCAGGAACGCGCAGCGGTGGTACGCGCCGCACAGCGGCTACGGGATGCGGGCTACAGCTGCCCGGTGGTAAGCGTCGGCTCCACGCCCACCGCGCTGTTTGCGGAAAATCTGGAACGGGTGACCGAAGTACGCGCCGGCGTTTTTATCTTCTTTGACCTGGTGATGGCCGGTATTGGTGTCTGCAGCACCGATGAAATCGCCCTGTCGGTACTCGCCACCGTGATCGGTCATCAAAAAGAAAAAGGCTGGACGCTGACCGACGCCGGCTGGATGGCCATGTCGCGCGACCGCGGAACGTCCAAGCAGCCGGTGGACCAGGGCTATGGCCTGGTCTGCGATGCGAACGGACAACTGCTCGGCAGCATGCTGATGGTTGACGCCAATCAGGAACACGGCATTTTGGCGCCGCGCACTGGCAATGCCGCAGACGCCCCCCACTTGCCTGTGGGAACTCAAGTCAGGATTCTGCCCAACCATGCCTGCGCCACGGCAGCGCAATTTCCGCACTACAACGTGCTGGATGCGCAGCAGCGCGTGACCGATTGCTGGCCGCGCTTTTATGGCTGGTAGCAACCATGCGGAGAGGCGATTGAAATTCATCAGTACAGCGCAGGCACCGACGCCCGGCGGACATTACTCGCAGGGGGTTGAAGCCGCGGGCCTGGTATATGTCTCGGGCATGCTACCCGCCGGCACCAACCAGCCGCCTATGGACTTTGACAGCCAGGCTCATTCAGCGCTGGACCACTGCAGCGCCGTGCTGGCCAGCGCGGGATGCAGCTTCAACGATGTGGTGCAGTGCACGGTCTACCTGGCAGGGGTCGAGCACTGGCCCGCTTTCAACCGGGTTTACGCCGAGCGATTTGGCGAACATCGGCCGGCGCGGGCAGTGGTCCCGGTACCGGCCTTGCACCACGGGTTTTTGGTCGAGGTGCAAATGGTGGCTGAGGCACGCAAGGCTTGAAGCCCAACACGCTGCCCAGCGCTCACTTGAAGCGACGGCCTAGTCGATCTTGGCTCCGGAGAACTTGACGACCTTTTCCCACTTGAGAGTTTCCCGGCGGGCCAGTTCGCGAAATTCTTCGGGCGAGCTGGGGTCGGTCTCGGCACCCAAGGTTTTAAATCGGTCCCGCACCGCCGCGCTGGCGAGTGCCTTGCGAACTTCGGTGTTGAGCCGCACCACAATGTCTTTCGGCAGATTTGCCGGGCCGACCAATCCACCCCACGCCACCACTTCAAAACCAGGCACAGAGTCGGCAATCGCGGGAACATCCGGATAGGTGGGTGAACGTTGCGTGGACGAAATGCCCAGTGCGCGCACCCGTCCCGCCTGCGCCTGCGGGCCAGAAACGGGTGAATTGACCATCATCAGCTGAATGTTGCCGCCTATCAAATCGGTCATGGCAGCAGTTGCAGCCCGATAGGGCACGTGCAGCATATAAGTTTGCGTCATCGACTTGAAAAGCTCCACGCCCAGGTGCGCCGTGGTGCCGTTGCCATCGGAGGCAAAAGCCACCTTGCCCGGATTCTTTTTGGCGTAGGCAATCAGCTCGGGAACCGTTTTGACCGGAAGATTATTGTTAACGACCATCAGATTGACGACCTTCACCGCGTTGGAGATCAGCGTCAGGTCCTTGTCGACGTCATACGGCACATTACTGATCAGCGCGCGGTTGGTGGCCAGCGAAACAATATTGCCATAGGCCAACGTGTAGCCATCGGCCGGTGAACGAACCAGCTCGGTGGTGCCAATCACATACGAACCACCAGGCTTGTTATCAATGACAATCGGCACGCCCATTTGTAACGACAGTTGCTGGCCCAATGCGCGCATCAACACATCGGGCGCACCGCCTGGCGCCGACGGAACAATCAGCCGTATCGGTTTATCGGGGTACTCTGCCATGGCAGGCAGCGACCAGGCAGCCAACACGCTGAACATCAAGCTGACCAGCCAGTTTGGATAACGACGCATCGTGCGGTGCTCCTCAAATGAAAACAGCTGCCCGGGCAGGCCATTTCATTTTAGGGTGACTGGGCCGGTTTGTTTCGGTTCACGGTCCAACACCGCTCTGCAGGGGCTTTTGCCACCCAGCTGCAGGCTCCCCCTGCCTGCGCTAAGGTTTGGGCCATGTCACCTGCCCCGCCCGATGAATACCTGGCCATGACCGGTACTCGCCGATTAATGGTGAACTGGCTGACGACAGCTCTGCTGTCAGTTGTGGTGGCTCCGCAGGCAATCGCTCAGAAGGAAAACGCCCGATACCGCCGCACCGCTCCTGGCCCGGATGGTATCGGCAAAAGTTACATGGGGCGCGATATTGCAGGCGTGATGGGCTGGCAGGGAGCGGCGTGGCTGGAGCGGGAAGAACGCGAGAAAGAAGAGCGCGGCGATTTACTGCTGCGTGAACTTGGCCTGCGACCCGGATTGACGATAGCAGACATCGGCGCCGGCACCGGCTACTACGCGCGCCGCATGGCACCGCTAGTGGGCAGCAACGGCACGGTTTACGCCGTGGATGTGCAACCCGAGATGATCCAGATGCTGGGCGACCTCGCAAAGAAGGCTAACCTGACCAATGTCAAGCCGGTTCTATGTACTGTTGACAACGTCAAGTTGAGGGAAGCCAGCATCGACCTGGCCATCATGGTCGACGTGTACCACGAGCTCGAGTTTCCGTATGAGGTGATGGAAAGCCTGGTGCGCGCGCTCAAACCGGGAGGCAGGGTGGTGTTCGTCGAGTACCGGGCCGAAGACCCAAAGGTGCCGATCAAGGCGCTGCACAAAATGAGCGAGGCACAGATTCGCAAGGAAGCCGGACAACACGCACTGGTTTACGAGCGAACCGCCAGCACCTTGCCGTGGCAGCACGTGGTGATCTTTAGAAAGAAGTGAGCTGACGTTGAACCTGGGAAGCCAGAAGTTTTTGCTTTAATGTGCCATGCCAAAACGTACCTCCGTCAATGCGATTCAAGATATTCACGATCTGAGCCAGCTTGCGAACATCGTGGTCGACAAGCGCAGCGACAAACGCTCCAGCGCTAAAAAAGGGCGGCGCAATCGCCACTACGAGAAGCAGCTGATCAGAAACGCAATGAGCGCGGGTGTACTGAAAGAAACGGACATGCCGCCCGCAGACTGACCGGACGCAGCCGTCAAAACGCTGAGCTGCATTGCTCGGTCCGAGTCACGGGTTTTTTTCATCCCCGTCGACCCAGTCACCAGCATTCAGGTAAAAACAAGTACCCGCATTTTCTGGAACTTTAAAGCGGTACGCACATGACACATGCAATGGATATTTTTGGAGTGAAAGCCTGATGCTCAGTCAACTCAGTGACCTGATCGTTGCCGGTAATGTCGGCATCATGCTTTTTTTTACTGTGGCGGTTGCGCCCACCATCTTCATGGTGCTACCGGCGGAGTGGTCTGCGGCCTATGTGCGCAAGTTCTTCCCCAAGTATTTTCTTTTTCTGGGCATCACCACAGCCATTGCCACCGCAGTGGCGACCACCGGGCTGGCCCAGGCGGCACTGGCCGGGTGCGCGCTTATTTTTTTCTTCAGCTGCTTCTGGCTCACGCCGCGTATCAACCAGGCGCGGGACGACAAGCGCGGTCAGGCCTTCAAAACCCTGCACTATCTCAGCGTGGGGCTGAACATGTTGCAACTGGCGGTGTTCATCTGGATTCTGGTGCTTAGCGTCCGGTCGGTTTAAAACTGTGAAGGCGCCACAATAAGGGCCTCAGCATTCGCACAGCAGGCTAGCTACCGGCCATACCTCCCCCTCGATAACACGACCATGACTGAAGACACCCATAGCCCCGACGACCCGAAAAAGATGGGCCTGTGCGAGTCGTGCGCCGGCATTCAGCGCAACTGGCGCAAGGCACCCGGCCACCCTGAGCTGGTGCAGGGCGACAACCGCCATGAGACGCGGCGCCACGGCCTGGTCACGATCACCAGCTACCGCTGTGACCGCTGCGGCACCCGGTGGGCGTATGAGAACGACAAGACCAATCAGCGCGCCGGCTGGTCGGTAGTCCAGCGCCCATAAAAAAAAGACAGGTCAAGCCTGTCTTTTTTTACGGGTGGCAGAGTCAATACTCTGCGCCTCGACTTTGGCAATTACTTGCCGACAACTGCTTTCACGTCGGCCTTGGCTTCTGCCTTGACTGCGTTGGTTTCGGTCTTGGCGATAGCTTTGTCAGCACCGGCCTGAACTTTCACGGTGTCAACTTTGGCATCGGCCTTGACAATGGTTTTGTCCGCTTTGGCATCGGCCTTGGCACCGGTTTTTTCAGACTTGGCCATTGCGCTGGCTTTGTCGTCGGCCTTGGCAGTGGCAGCTTTGGCGCGAGCTTTAGCTTTGGCTTTTGCTGCTTTAGCTCTGGCGTTGGCTTTTTTATCAGCAGCGGTGGTTTCAGCCTTGGCGACTTTGGCATCTGCCTTCGCATCAACCTTGGCTTCACTCTTGACTGCAGCGGCAACGGACTTGTCAGCCTTGGCTTCTGCCTTGACCACAGCAGGGGATGCTGGCGTAGCGGGTGCAGCGGCAGGAGCTTGCGCAAAGGCCACGCTAGCAAACAGGCCGGCAATCAGGGAAGCGAGTAATTTGTTCATGAGAATTCTCTTGTGTTGGTTGATTGAAATGAATCAGTGCTAGCCCGTGTACAACGGCGCTGGTGCCGAGTCCGCCTACCCAATACACACAATGTTGCACAAAGTACTGGCGCTTCACATGGCGTACCGCGCACGCCATCAAACAGCACCTAGAGTGGTTGCGTCGCGCGCTCCTCTGACACCAGTGGCGCGATGCGGCCATACGATAGAACGCTTGAAAGTCTGATGAAACCCATAATGAAACGCAGACATTGGTTGATGCTGTGGACGCAGCGGGCGCTCGGCGGTGCGCTTTACCTGAGCCTGACAACGGCGCGTAGCCAACCCAGCTACACCGTATCGAGTCAGCAATTGCAGGAGGCAGTGGCCAAGCGTTTTCCGCTCAAATATCCGGTGGGGGGTTTGTTGGACCTGACCTTGCTGACGCCACAGCTGCGCCTGCTGCCAACGCTGAACCGGTTGGGCACCGACATAGTGGTGGACGCCAGTGGCCCCGCGCTGCAA
>JANMBW010000112.1:0-2905 GCA_031360565.1 Polaromonas sp. | reverse complement strand
CGCCGGAAAACGTTGCGAATAATGGCGCCATGCATCGATGGCGTCCTCGAAACTACCGACCACTGCAAAGCCAATTGCCGTGACGCGGGCTGGCAAAAAATCAATCACGCCCCATGCCTTGGACGCCGCTGCCTGCAGGGCCGGACTGGCCCCTTCACCCACGGCGACTGCGGACTGGCTTTTGAACAACCAGTAACGCGCGACAAATTCGCTCATGCGGTACATCACCGCACCGGCGGGGCCCAGGCCCAGTGCAGCCAGGACCGAAAACCAGCCCAACACGCCAAACACATGGCGGTGCGCCGCCAGTACTGAATACTCGATCACATGACGGACGATTTCACTGCGCGGCAGGTCACTCGCCCTGACCTGGCGCCATTGGGCCAACAGCTCGCGGGCGGTGTCTTCGTCGCCATCGTCCAGCGCGTCTCGAATATCGGTGAAGTAATGGCTGAATTGCCGAAACCCGAGGGTGACATAAAGGATCGCCATGCTCCACGCAAAAGCCAACAGCACGTTGACCCGCCAGAGCAGCCAGTACATCACCATGGTCAGCAGGGCAGGCAGCACTACAACAACGGTCCAGACAATCCAGCCATGGTGCGTCTGACCGGCATCGAGGTTGCGACTGGCCCACCGCGCCCAACGCCTGAAACCCGCATGAATCCAGTTATGGCGAGCCAGTGGCCGGGCTTGCTCGATCAGGAGCGCAAACAAAACAGCAAGAAAGCTCATGCCAAATGATAACGGTGGATAACGCTGCGCGCCGCAAGATACCCGGCCTGATCAACCTGCACCGAACGCGGCTTCAGGCAATCAGAAAACGGTACAGATTGCGCAGCATGCCGGCAGTAGCGCCCCAGATATAACGCTCGGTCGGCTCTGTTTCTTTCTCGTCTGCTACAGGATGAACATAAGGCATGGACAGCCACTGGCGTAGCACGCCATCAAATTCCTTGGCATGGCGCCTGTGGTTGGCAGGGTTCATCAGATAGGCCAGCGGGACCTCGAAAACATCGGCCACCTCTGCCGGATTGGGCTGTAGCGCAAAGCCGGGCTGCACCAGTGCCACGACGGGGGTGATGATGAAGGCCGTGCCAGTCACATAAAGGGGCAATGCGCCCAGCACCTCGACATGATTGCCGGGCAGCCCTATTTCCTCGTGCGCTTCACGCAGTGCGGTGTGCGTGGCATCCGAATCGGTGTCGTCGGTCTTTCCGCCCGGAAAGGCAATCTGCCCTGAGTGGGTCGACAGGTTGGTGGTGCGCTGGGTCAACAAGAGCGTCAGTTCCTCGCGCATGACCAGCGGAATCAGCACGGCAGCCAATGCCGGCTCACGGTCCTCAAATTTCTTTTCAACGCTGTGCTCGGGCGTCCAGACCGGGGGGTTCAAAAAACGTTCCCGCAGCCAGGTTGGCGTCAGGCGTGCTTGCGGCACCACTTCGAGGTGGTCATCAATGCCCTGCACCGGGATGCTGCGGGGATCAAATTTGGGTAAGGGCTTGGTGAAATTCATCGGGAGTGCAGACCATCAGGAAATCGTAGCAGGCAAAAAAAAGCCGCCCTGGAGAGCGGCTTTTTTTGACCGTCAGGCCAAGTTCAGGCAGCTTTGGCGCCCAGCTTTTCCTTGATACGCGCCGACTTGCCGCTGCGGCTACGCAGGTAGTAGAGCTTGGCACGGCGCACATCACCGCGGCGTTTGACTTCAATCTTGGCGATCAACGGGCTGTAGACCTGGAAGGTGCGCTCAACGCCTTCGCCATTGGAAATTTTGCGCACAATAAAGCTTGAATTGAGGCCGCGGTTGCGCTTGGCAATCACCACGCCTTCAAAAGCCTGCACACGTTTACGGGTGCCTTCGACCACGTTCACGCTAACGATGACGGTGTCGCCGGGTGCGTAAACCGGAATGGTTTTGTTGAGGCGGGCAATTTCTTCCTGCTCAAGGGTTTGGATCAGATTCATCAAAGTTCCATCTCGCCATGTCGGCATCTTTTTCGTTCATACACGCGCTACGCTAAAGACCGCAAATCCAGTCACACTCGCAGGTGTTGAGCGTGGTTGCAGTGGCCGCCAGAGGATCGAAAAGCCTCTGATTATAGCCATTTACCGGTTTGACTCCGACTTGCTCGGCAATCCAGCCAGAAACGACTCGTCTTTTGGGCTCAATCGGCCTGCCAATCTGGCGCGTTGCAGCAAATCGGGACGCTGTTGTTGAGTTAAGGCCAGCCGCTGCTGCCTTCGCCATTGCTCGATCTGCGCATGGTTACCCGACATCAGAGCGGACGGTACCCCCTGGTCGCGCCACATTTCAGGCCGGGTGTAGTGCGGGCAGTCCAACAGGCCGTCTAGCTCGGGGTTGAAACTGTCCATTTGGTGGCTGCCTGCGTCGTTTAATACGCCAGGTTGAAGCCGGGCCACGGCGTCGAGCAAAGCGATGGCTGCAATCTCTCCACCAGACAGCACAAAGTCGCCCAAACTGATCTGATGGTCAACATGGCTATCGACGAAGCGCTGGTCCAGGCCTTCATAGCGACCGCAAATCAGCACCGCGCCGCCACTCGATGACCAACCCTCCACACCTGCGTGGTTTAGCACGGCACCGACCGGGGAAAAGAGCAGCACGGGCGCTATCGGGACGGCATTTGCCTCACGCTCCGCGTGTACGGCCTGCAAGCACAGCGCAAGTGGCTCCGCCAACATGACCATGCCTGGCCCGCCGCCAAACGGCCTGTCGTCAACCCGTCGGTAATTGCCGTCGGCATAGTCGCGCAAGTTCCACAGCCTGACGTCCACCAGACCCGATTCAAAGGCACGGCGGGTCACGCCACTCACCAGAAACGGAGCAAACACTTCAGGAAAAAGGGTGATGACATCAAACCGCATGGCAGTGCAATTTTGCGCG
>JANMBW010000053.1:0-7232 GCA_031360565.1 Polaromonas sp. | reverse complement strand
GACCATGGACACCATCAAGCTGTTCGGTGGCGAGCCGGCCAACTTCCTGGACGTCGGCGGCGGCGCCACGGCAGAAAAAGTCACCGAAGCCTTCAAGATCATGCTGAAGAACCCGGAAGTCAAAGGCATTCTGGTCAACATTTTCGGCGGCATCATGAAGTGCGACACGATTGCTGAAGGTGTGATCACGGCCTGCAAGGCCACGAACCTGTCGGTTCCTCTGGTGGTGCGCATGAAGGGCACCAATGAAGACCTGGGCAAGAAGATGCTGGCCGATTCGGGCCTGCCCATCATTGCCGCAGACACCATGGCTGAAGCTGCGACCAAAATCGTGGCCGCCGTCAAGTAAGCCCCAGGAGAACACAAGCATGTCGATCTACATTAACAAAAACACCAAAGTCATCACGCAGGGCATCACGGGCAAGACGGGCCAGTTCCACACCCGCATGTGCCGCGACTACGCGAACGGCAAGGAAGCCTTTGTGGCCGGCGTCAACCCCAAGAAAGCCGGCGAAGACTTTGAAGGCATTCCAATTTACGCCACCGTGACCGAAGCTGCCAAGGCGACTGGGGCGACGGTCTCCGTCATTTACGTACCGCCTGCTGGCGCTGCGGCTGCCATCTGGGAGGCAGTTGAAGCCAACCTTGATCTTGCCATTTGCATTACGGAAGGCATCCCCGTGCGCGACATGCTGGAAGTTCGCAACCGCATGAAGGCCAAGGAAGCCGCGGGCGGCAAGCGCACGCTTCTTCTCGGGCCAAATTGCCCCGGCCTGATCACGCCCGAAGAAATCAAGATCGGCATCATGCCTGGTCACATCCACCGCAAGGGGCGCATTGGTGTGGTGAGCCGGTCCGGCACCCTGACCTATGAAGCCGTCGCCCAGCTGACGGAAATCGGCCTGGGCAGTCGAGCGCCGTCGGCATTGGCGGGGACCCGATCAACGGCCTGAAGCACATCGACGTGATGCGCGCTTTTAACGAAGACCCCGATACCGACGCCGTCATCATGATTGGCGAAATCGGCGGACCCGATGAAGCCGAAGCTGCTCAGTGGTGCAAGGCCAATATGAAAAAGCCGATAGTGGGCTTTATCGCGGGCGTCACAGCCCCGGCTGGCAAGCGCATGGGTCACGCCGGCGCGCTGATTTCCGGCGGCGCCGACACGGCCGATGCCAAGCTTGAAATCATGGAAGCCTGCGGCTTTACCGTGACGCGCAATCCTTCTGAAATGGCCAAGCTGCTCAAGGCGTTGATCTGAGCTGGCGCATCAAAAAGTTGAAATAATTGACTGCGGTCAAGCGCACAGGCCTTAATATCGGGCGAGCAACCGGTTCGGGCCCTTAAACTCTAAAAAAACATCAAAGCGCTTTCCAGCGCTTTTTTTAATACATAACAATGGAGCAACCATGATTTTCGGACTAGACCTTTCCTCGCCTCTGTTCTGGAGCGCCTTCGGCTCCATATTGCTTGCCAATATCGTGCTGTCGGGCGACAACGCCGTTGTGATTGCGATGGCGGCCCGAACGCTCAAGCCTGAGCAGCGCAGCAAAGCCATTTTCTGGGGCAGTGCAGCGGCCATCGTCATGCGGATTGTGTTGACGATTGTGGCGATCCAACTTTTGACCTTGCCCTATTTGAAAATGATTGGTGCGGTGCTGCTGGTCTACATTGGCGTGGATCTGCTCAAGGGCGAGGATGATGGAGACGGTCACGATAAGGAGATCAACGGAATGGCCGCTGCCATCCGTACGATTTTGATCGCCGACCTGGTGATGAGTCTGGACAATGTGCTGGCAGTAGCCGCTGCCGCAAAGGGAAATTTGCCCTTGCTGGTGTTGGGCTTGCTCATCAGTATTCCTCTGATTATTTTTGGCGCGACGCTGCTTACCAAGGTGATGGAGCGCTTCCCCATCATCATCACGGTTGGCGCAGCACTGCTGGGTTTCCTTGCCGGAGAGATGTTGCTGACTGATCCGGCTGTGACGGGCTGGTTTGGCGCCATGAGTGAACAAACCGTAACGTTTGGCGGCGTGATTGGCGCGGTCTTGGTGGTGGCACTCGGTACCTGGCTAACCAAGCGGCAGGAAAAGCAACGTCCGGCTGCCTGATTTCAAGCTAGGGTGTCCGAGCAAACTTCTCTCGGATTCGGCGTAAACATTGGGATCTGGCGTTGTGCATCGGTGCAGAGCGCATTTAAGTGAGAAACTTGTGATTTGTTTCTGAAAGGCAGGGAGTCGGCTGCAAAAAACGAGTGACAAGAGGTCGTAAACTAAGGGTTACAAGTAGCGCGCCATAATTAGATACCAATGATTTACGACATTTGCAGCGATACTGACTCCGGATTGGTCAGGCAAAACAACGAAGACGCTCTCGCTTACGACCCGCTGACTCAGCTCTGCGTACTCGCCGATGGCATGGGAGGTTACAACGCCGGCGAAGTAGCCAGTGGCATGGCGGTTTCATTTATTGCGACCGAAATGTCCCGCTGGCTTTCGCAGGCCGGCAAACAGGCCAACAGCAAAGAAGTTCGTCGGGCTATGGAAATCTGCGTTGAAAACGCGAACCATTCCATTTTCAGCGCCGCAGGCTCCAACCCTCAGTACACCGGCATGGGCACCACCGTCGTGGCAGGTGTCTTCCTGTCGGACAAGTTATTGCTGGCTCATGTGGGTGATTCGCGCTGCTATCGCTTGCGGGGACTGGAGCTTCAGCAAATTACCAAGGACCATTCCCTGCTGCAGGAACAACTCGATGCCGGTCTGATCACGCCGCAGCAGGCGCTGACATCCGGTAATCGAAATTTGGTGACGCGAGCCCTAGGCGTTGAAGATACGGTGATGGTTGACGTCAATGAACATCGGGTCGAGGTGGGCGATACCTACCTGATGTGTTCTGATGGTCTGTCCGACATGTTGAGCGACGCAGCGATCGCCGACATCTTGCTCGGTGGTGAAACCATCGAGCAAACTGCCCGCCAACTGATTGCAGCCAGCAACCAGGCTGGCGGTCGGGATAACATCTCAGTCTTGTTGGTGCATGCCAAGGAAGCTTTGACCAAACGCGGGCTTTTATCCAGAATGCTGGGAAAATAACGCGTGATTGACAGTTCAAAAACAGACAGGAGTCGGCCATGCCGAAAATGATCGTTTCGATCGACGGTGTTGTGATCAAGGAAGTGCAGCTGACCAAGGATCGCACAACCGTGGGCAGGCGGCCTTATAACGACATCGTCATCGACAACCTTGCAGTCAGTGGTGAGCATGCGGTTTTACAGATGACCGGCCCGGAAGTTTATCTGGAAGATCTCAACAGTACCAATGGCACCTATGTCAATGGCAAGGCGGTCAAAAAGCAGTTGCTGCAAGACAATGATTCCGTCGAAATTGGCAAGTACAAGATCAAGTATTTCAATGATGGCGTCAGCAGTGGTACCGGCTTTGAAAGTACCAAGTTTGAGAGTGACGGAGTCGCAGGAATGGGGTCACCGCTTAGCGCCTCCGCGCCGCTGTCTGGTGCTGGCAGTGGCGTGATGAACGCGGCGATCAAGGTCATGTCAGGTGCAGCGGCCGGCCGTGAGGTGGCACTGGTGAAAGTAGTGACCACTATTGGCAAGCCGGGCGTCGCCGTCGCCGCCATCACGCACAGAGCGCATGGTTTTGTGGTGGCGCATGTCGAAGGTGCAAATCGACCTAGTCTCAATGGCTCACCCATAGGTGCCGAGCCCGTCACCCTAAAAAACGGCGACCTGCTCGAGTTGGCAGGGACACAAATGCAGTTTGTGCAACGCTAAGTCTCGTCTTTTTCATCGGCTAGCTGGCTGGCGAGCAGCCTGACAGGCAATATGCAAACCGTGTTCAGGCACTGGCGCCGTATTGCGGTTACCTTGATACCCCTTGCATTTGCCTTGCTGCACGTGGCTGGCGTGCTTCCGATTGGCGTCATCCCGCGGCTGGAAAACATCATTTATGACGCTCGGCTGCGCGCGACCATGCCCAATACGCTTGACGAGCGCATTGTCATCGTCGATATAGATGAAAAAAGTCTGGCTGAAGTCGGCCGTTGGCCGTGGGGGCGCAACAAGCTGGCAGACCTTGTGCGAGAGTTACTGGACGAGCAAAAGGTAGCTCTTCTGGGGTTTGATGTAGTGTTTGCCGAACCTGACGAGAGTTCCGGGCTCCAGCGGCTCCGGCAACTGGCCCAGGTTGAATTGCGTAATCAGGCCGGGTTTGCAGCGCGGCTGGCGCAGCTTCAAGAAAAGCTTGATTACGACGCTGCCTTTGCTCGCGCTATAAAAAATCGACCCGTCGTGCTGGGCTACTACCTGACGAGTGACAGTGACGGGCGAGTGAGCGGCGCCTTACCGGCGCCGGCCATGGCAGCGGATGCGCTGCAGGGCAGACCGATTAAATTTACCAGCTGGAACGGTTTCGGCGCAAATATTGAATCCATCGCTCGGGCTGCTCCAGCGGGCGGATTTTTCAATTCGATCACCGAAGGCGATGGCGTCGTGCGCTCTATTCCCTTGCTGGCTGAATTCAGGGGCCTTTACTACGAATCGCTCTCGCTGGCCATGTTCCGCGCCTTGGTGGGCCAGCCTGCCATCGAGCCAGGTTTTCCGCCAGAAAAATTTCTCAGTAGGAGCTATACCGGGCTGGACAGCATTTTGCTTCGACAGGGTGAGAAAACACTCGCGATACCGGTGGATGACCGTGTGGCGACACTGGTTCCGTTCAGGGGTAGGGGCGGAGTCAAAGGGGGATCTTTCCGCTACGTTTCCGCGGCCGACGTGGTGTCGAGACGATTGGCGCCTGGCGCCCTCAAAGACAAGATTGTTTTGCTTGGTACAACGGCCCCAGGCTTGTTGGATTTGCGAGTCACGCCAGTTGGCGAAACCTACCCAGGCGTAGAAACCCATGCGAACGTACTTTCCGGATTGCTAGATGGCAAGGTGTTGGTTCGGCCGGATTACTCTGCTGGTTATGAGGTGGTGATATTGCTGCTTTCTGGCTTGACCCTGGCTTTGGTATTGCCACGTTTGTCGGCGCCGAAAGCGGTGATCACCAGCGTGGGTGTGATCACCGGGCTGGTTGTGCTCAATTTATGGCTGCATCAAAGCTATGGCCTGGTGTTGCCGCTGGCCAGTGCACTGGTGATGACCATCACCGCATTTGCACTAAATATGAGTTACGGCTATTTTGTAGAAAGCAAATCGAAGCGCGAACTCGCAGGATTATTTGGCTCCTATGTACCGCCGGAACTGGTCAGCGAAATGGTGAAAAATCCAGACAGCTATTCCATGATGGCGTCGACCAAGGAACTCACGGTCTTGTTTTGTGACATGCGTGGCTTTACCCACATGTCAGAAACCATGGAGCCTACCCAATTACAAGAGCTGCTCAACCGTGTATTTAGCCGCCTGACGGAACAGATTCGCAAGCACCGCGGAACTATCGACAAATATATGGGGGACTGCGTCATGGCGTTCTGGGGCGCTCCCATTGATACGCCTGAGCACGCAACCCTAGCCGTCAGAACGGCGCTGGAAATGACCGCTGCCGTGCGACAGCTAAACATCGAGCATCGCACCCGAGACCTACCGGAAATTGCTATTGGTATTGGCGTGAACACGGGCAGAATGTGCGTGGGCGACATGGGTTCGGATATTCGGCGCAGTTACACAGTGATTGGCGACGCGGTCAATCTGGGGTCTCGATTGGAAGGACTGTGTAAAACTTACGGGGTTGACATGGTGGTGAGTGAATCGACGCGCAGGTTGGTCAGTGATGTCGCATGGCAAGAGTTGGACACGGTGAAGGTCAAAGGCAAGGACAAAACGGTCGCCATTTTTTCTCCGATGGCGCCGCTAACAGCCTTCAATGAAACCATGACCGCAGAGCTCAGGTCGTGGGACTTGGCGCTGGCGGCTTACCGATCGCAGGGGTGGGATCAATTTGATGCGCAGATTGGCAAGTTGCGGCAGCTTAACCCTAATAAGTACCTTTACCAGTTGTATGCGGAGCGTGTAGCTTCCTTGCGCTTGTTGCCATTCAATGCTGAATGGGATGGCAGCACGAGCTTTAAGTCCAAGTAAGTTCAAACTGTTTTTTGGATCAAGTAAAAGAAAATTTATGAGAGTACGCGTGTTGGGTTGTTCCGGAGCCATAGCCAAAGACTGCCGAACCACGTCTTTTTTGATTGATGACGATTTGTTGGTGGACGCTGGAACCGGGTTGGGCGACCTGACACTGCATGAGATGGGTCGTATCGACCATGTACTGCTCACGCATTCGCATCTAGACCATGTGGCGGCACTGCCTTTAATGGTCGACGCCATTGCCTCACACCGGACCTATCCCATCCGGATTCATGCCTTGCAAGGCACGATTGACGCGATCAGAACGCACATCTTTAACAACACGATCTGGCCTGATTTCTCGAAAATACCAAACCCTGAGGCGCCCTTCATCACCTTTCACCCGATTGAGGTGGGGCAGACGCTTATGCTGGCGGGCAAACTTGTGGAAGTTTTGCCAGCTGTACATACCGTGCCCGCTGTGGGCTATGCCGTGAAGACAAATGGGGGATATTGGGTGTTTACTGGCGACACCGAGCGAAATCCGGCCCTGTGGGAGCGCATCAATCAACTCGATGTCGCAATGCTGGTGATTGAGACCGCGTTCAGCAATCGGGAAAGTGACTTGGCCAAGCGCAGCCTGCATCTCGCACCCCTTACTTTGGCGAGCGAGCTCAATTGCATCGGCATGGATCGAAAGTATCCCATCTACATCACCCATACCAAACCGGCCGAAACCGAATTGATCATGGCCGAAATACAGCGCTTTGATCAGACCCGACCATCAGGCGCGAGCCCGGCGCATGACATACGCTGGCTTCAAGCTGGCCAAGTGTTTGAACTGTAAATTCAGTTTAAATTCTGAGCGTTGGGGCATTAACTGCCCGTCGTCCCCCTTGGTTCAGCATGACAAATTTGTCAGACATGAGCTGGACTGAAGCAAAAAAAGTCAGTCCGCCCTCTGTTTTGTCGCCATCGAGGCAGATGATTGGGGTTAAACGGGTTGGCCTGAAATCTGCTGTAGAGAGCGGGTCAGTACTTTTTAACCAAGGAGTTTTTCCATGAAGCGTTCCCTGCAAAAGGGTTTTACCCTTATCGAGTTGATGATTGTTGTGGCCATTATTGGTATTTTGGCTGCAGTGGCTTTGCCTGCTTA
>JANMBW010000361.1:0-2680 GCA_031360565.1 Polaromonas sp. | reverse complement strand
TGAACGGACAAGCCGCGCGGGCGTGGCGGCTGAACACCGACATTTATGATCGAAATCGAGCGTCAGCCCAAGTGAATACTGGGCATGATGCTATTAATGTAGTAGCAACGCAGTTCCAAGCGAATGCCGGGCTCGCCCATGAGTTGACCTGGAACGACCGGCTGCTCGGTCGCCAATCGCAAGTGGTCAGCCGGGCAGTCGGCGACTTTGTGCTCAAGCGCGCCGACGGCTTGTGGGCTTACCAGCTGGCAGTGGTCGTCGATGACGCCGCACAGGGCGTGACGCACGTTGTGCGCGGCCAGGATCTGGCCCACAACACACCGCGCCAAATTTTGTTGCAGCAGGCTCTGGGACTGCCGACACCAAGCTATCTGCACACGCCCCTCGTGCTGGCCGCAGACGGGGAAAAGTTGTCCAAGCAAAACGGCGCGCAGGCGCTGGACACCGCTAAGCCAGTGGTGGCTTTGGCTCAGGCGGGCCGCGTTTTGGGAATTCAATGCCTTGCGGTCAATCCGGCAGACTGGCTACGCGAGGCAATGGATTGGTGGGTCGATCGGCACCTTAAAATCAGGGCGTGACCATGCTTCCTAATCCCGAAAACGAATTGGCGCGGCGCACCATCCGCAGCTTTGTACGCCGCACCGGTCGCACCACCGCCGGACAAGCCAAGGCGTTTGCCGATGTAGGCCCGCAGTTCTTGGTGCCGTTCTCCGCCAGCCTACTCAATCTTGCGGCTTTGTTTCAGCGTCCCGCGCCCACAGTCCTTGAAATCGGCTTCGGTATGGGAGAGGCCACCGCACACATTGCAGCGCTGATGCCTGAGACCAACTTTTTATGTTGCGAAGTCCACACGCCCGGCGTGGGCGCACTGCTCAAACGCATCGAAGAGCAGTCGCTGACCAATATTCGCATCATTCAACATGATGCGGTGGAGGTCATGGACCAGATGCTGGCCCCCGGCAGCCTGGATGGTGTGCACATCTTTTTCCCGGACCCGTGGCATAAGAAAAAACACAACAAGCGCCGATTGATCCAGCCGCCGCTGATTGCCCAACTCACCACGCGCCTCAAACCAGGCGCTTACCTGCACTGCGCGACCGACTGGCAGCCTTATGCCGAACAGATTCTTGAAGTCTTGAGCGCCGAAGCGATGCTGAAAAACACCGCCGCCGAATCCAGCGATGGCTACGCGCCCAAACCCGCCTACCGGCCACTGACCAAATTTGAAAACCGGGGCATCCGGCTGGGCCACGGGGTCTGGGATGTGGTGTTTGCCCATGTCTGATGGCCCCTGTACGCAGCCGTGACTGCCTCGCCTTTTCACGGCTTGTCGCACCGCAGCGGCGTAGGTCCCAGCTGTGTCGGGCTGCCTGCCGGGGCGTGGCCTACGATCACTGATTTTCTGGTTGAACGCTTCCCCGCCATCTCGCGCAACATCTGGCTGGAGCGAATGCAGCAAGGGCTGGTAGTCGACGAGTTTGGCATGGCGGTGACGGCGGAGCGCCCCTACCGCGGTCATTTGCGCGTCTACTATTACCGCTCGCTGGGCGATGAGCCCCTCATTCCCTTTGAAGAGACGGTTATCTACCAGGACGAGCATCTGGTTGTTGCCGACAAGCCGCACTTCCTGCCTGTCACGCCGTCGGGCCACTATCTGCAGCAAACCTTGCTGGTGCGGCTGAAGAACCGCCTGGGTCTGGACAGCCTGACGCCGATTCACCGTATCGACCGGGAAACCGCTGGCCTCGTGCTGTTTTCCATCAACCCAGCCGAGCGCAACGCCTACCAGGGCTTGTTCCGGGATCAGGCCATTCAGAAACACTACGAGGCGCTGGCACCCTGGCGGGACAATCTGGCTTTTCCGATCACCCGAAAAAGTCGAATTGTTGAGGATGTACCCTTTTTCAGGCAGCGTGAGGTGCCCGGCCCGGCCAATAGCGAAACCCGTATTGACCTGCTGGAAGTCCTGGGCAACCAGGCCCGCTACGCGCTCAGCCCGGTAACCGGCAAAAAGCACCAATTGCGTGTCCACATGAATGCGCTGGGCCTGCCGATTCGAAATGACCGCATGTACCCGCCAGTCGAGCCGACACCCGACGATGACTACCGCCTGCCCCTGCAACTGCTGGCGCAATCGATTGCTTTCACAGATCCCGTGACAGGACAGGCCCGGCGGTTTGAGACGCAACTTCAGTTAAACAACCCTTGATGCAGCAGATCGACGCAACAGTTCAACTATGCTCAGCCAGCACCACCCAACCGGTTTGAAACCTTGAAGCCCGCCAATACGCCTTTGTCACCGAAATTCGTCAACCTGCATGCGGCCCTGTCGCCGGGCCATGCCGACAGTCCACTGGATAAATTAAGCAAGGCGCTGTTGGCAAGCAGCGCCAGCGTGGAGCCCAAGTATTTTTACGACCCCCTGGGCTCCAAGCTGTTCGAGGCCATCACCGCGCTGGAGGAGTACTACCCCACCCGAACGGAAGCCGCCATCCTCGATGTCTGCCGTCCGGACATCGCGCGGGCGCTGGCCAAAGCGGGCATTGAGAAGCCGTGCCTGATCGATCTGGGCGCGGGCAATTGCGCGAAGGCCATGGCGCTGATTCCCCATTTGCAGCCAAGCCAGTACGTCCCCATCGATATTTCTGTGGACTTTCTGCAAGGTGCCGCTGAACAGGTG
>JANMBW010000006.1:0-1597 GCA_031360565.1 Polaromonas sp. | reverse complement strand
GATCGTCGGGCCCATCACGGTGCGCAGCGCCTGCTCGCACCATTTTTGCCCGGTGATTGGCAAGATCTGGATTGGCGTGTTGCCCAACGAGCACACCAATGTCATCGGCCTGTCCAAGTATGCGCGGCTGGCCGAATGGGTCATGGGGCGTCCGCAAATCCAGGAAGAAGCCGTGGTGCAACTGGCCGATCTGATTCAGGACAAAACCTCGCCGGATGGATTGGCCATCGTGATGGAGGCTACCCATTTCTGCATGGGGTGGCGCGGCGTGAAAGACATGGACAGCAAGATGATCAATTCGGTCATGCGCGGACGCTTTCTCAAAGATCCGAATCTTCGTCGTGAATTTTTGGCGCTCATCCCCAAAGCGCCTGGCAACTGATTCGACTACCCAGGATTTCTCACCATGTTGGTACGCCTTCTTTATGCCAGCCGCGCCGCTGGAGCCGACGCGTCGGCCACCGAATCCATTCTGGCGCAATCGCGCAACCACAATCCGGCCTGCGGCATCACCGGTATCCTGTGTTACGGCGGCGGTATTTTTTTGCAGGCGCTCGAAGGGGGTCGGACGCAAGTCAGCGAGCTCTACGGCCACATCCAGAAAGACACGCGCCACAAGGACGTCGTCTTGCTGCACTATGAAGAAATCACGGAACGCCGTTTCGGCGGCTGGACTATGGGCCAGGTCAATGTGGCCAAACTGAACACCTCCATCCTGCTTAAATATTCTGAAAAGCCAGAGCTCGACCCGTACGCCGTGTCCGGCACGATGTCACTGGCGCTGCTTGAAGAACTGATGGCCACCGCGTCCATCATCGGCCGTTCCTGAACCGCTGGCTGACCCGCCAGCCCCGCCCTAAGCGCCTGAGGCCATCGCCCCTTGTCTGCCCTGCCCAAGTTGCTGGGCTGTGATTTTTCCAGCAGCCCCACCCGCGCCAAACCGATTGTTTTAGCCTGGGGGTCCAGTCAAAACGGGCGGGTTCAGCTATTAAAAGTAGAGCAAGTGGCGTCGCTCGAAGCTTTTGACGCCCGCTTGCGACAGCCTGACAGCTGGCTCGGCGTGTTTGATTTGCCCTTTGGCTTGCCGCGTGAGCTGGTCGAGCACCTGGGCTGGCCGACCCGCTGGCCCGAACTCATGGCGCATTACGCTTCGCTCAGTCGGCAAGACATTCGCCAAACCTTCGCCGCCTTTTGTGATGCGCGCCCGGCAGGTCAAAAATTCGCGCATCGGGCCGCTGACAAACCGGCAGGCTCGAGCCCGTCAATGAAGTGGGTCAACCCGCCGGTGGCGTTCATGTTGCATGCCGGTGCGCCCCTTTTGCTCAGCGCGGGGGTGCATCTGCCGGGCTTGCATGAAGGGGATAGGCAAAGGGTGGCGCTGGAAGGCTACCCCGGTCTGCTGGCGCGTGAAGTGCTGGGCAAGCGCTCGTACAAAAGCGATGACAAGGCCAAGCAAACGCCCGAGCGTCTGATCGCCCGCAAAGACCTGATCACCGCGCTGGAGCATGGGCAAACCCGGCTGCAGCTGCGGCTCAAGCTGACCCACGCCCAGCGCGACAGTCTGGTTGACGATGCCAAGGGCGACAGCCTGGATGCC
>JANMBW010000359.1:0-2088 GCA_031360565.1 Polaromonas sp. | reverse complement strand
ACGCGGTGGGCGCAGCGGCAATCTGGCCTTTGTGGTGCTGACTTTTCTGGTCTATAACAATCTCATCAACCTCGGGCAAAGCTGGATTTTCAGCGGTGTCATCAGCTTTGGCCTTTTCCTGGCCTTGCTGCATGGCGGCGTGCTGTTGCTGGCACTGATCTGGCTGGCCAAGCGAAGTGGCAACTGGACGCTCGTCCCAGCGCTGCGTGCGCGCGTGCGCCGGCCGCAGTCGTCGGCTACCGGCAGCCCGTCATGAAAACCATTCGGCGTCTGGTTTACGGAGAGGTCTTGCGCTCCATCACGCTGGTGGCAGTGGGATTTTTGGCTCTTTTTTTGTTTTTTGATCTTGTCGATGAGCTGCAACATCTGGGCAAAAGCAATGGATTGCCCACAGCCAAGGACATCTACCAAATCCGCCACGCCTTGCTGTATGTGGTGTTGCTGGTTCCCAATCACCTGTACGAACTGCTGCCTATTTCAGTCCTGATTGGCACCATCTTTGTCATGTCCAGGCTGGCGCAAAGTTCGGAGTACACGATTTTGCGAACCAGCGGTCTGGACCCCTGGCGCGCCCTCAAGCTGCTTTTGAGCCTGGGCCTGTTTTTTGTGATGTTGAGTTTTGTTGTGGGGGATTACCTGGCGCCTCTGAGCGAACGGACCGCGCAGCTGCTCAAGGCCCGCTACCAAAACGCGCTCACCGTCGGGCAAACCGGCGCCTGGCTCAAGGAAAAGCAGGCTTACAACACCTATGTGGCCAATGTAAAAGTTCTGTCGCCCCGCAACGAAATGGAAGGCGTGCAGATTTTTGAATTTGACAGCCTGGGCGGCGTAGTGTCGGTCACCCGGGCACCGATTGCGGTTTTCAGTGACGACGGCTCCTGGTTGTTGAAAAATGCAACGCGTTCCGAGTTCAATTTGCAAGCTGTACCCCGAGCGCCGGGGGGCACCGCCCGACAGTTGGCAGGGGTGAACCGCAACGAGATCGAAAACTTCCGCTGGCCAACCGAGATCACCCAGGAAATGGTGTCGGTCGCGCTGCTCAAGCCCGAGCGCATGGCAACGCTTGATCTCTTTAACTATATTCAGCATCTCGATGCCAATGGCCAGACGGCCCAGCGCTACGAGATCGAATTCTGGAAGAAGGTTTTTTATCCGCTGAGCTGTCTGGTGATGGTGATATTGGCCCTGCCCTTTGCTTACCTGCACTTCCGATCGGGCGGCATCACGGCCTATGTTTTTGCGGGTGTGATGATTGGCATCAGTTTCTTTTTGCTCAACAACGTCTTTGGCTACATCGGTAACCTTCAAAACTGGCAACCGTGGCTGGCCGCCGCCGCGCCGGGCCTGATTTACACCGCCATCTCGCTGACAGCGTTCGGATGGCTGGTCCTTCGACACTAAGACTTATGACCACAGGAATCATCTTATTTGCCCACGGTTCACGTGACCCCCACTGGCGTTTGCCGATTGAGGCGGTCGCCGCACAAATCAGCGAGAAAGATCCGGGCCTGCCGGTTCGCTGCGCCTACCTTGAGCTGTGTGCCCCGTCGCTGCCCGAAGCTGCTACAGAATTAATAGCTACTGGCGTCCGAAAATTAAGGGTGTTCCCCCTTTTTCTCGGTGTGGGCAAGCATGCACGTGAAGACTTGCCGCTGCTGATTGACGATATCCGAAGCGCCTACCCCCAGGTCGAGGTTGAATTGCTGGCGACCGCTGGCGAGTCTCCGCGCCTGACCGCCTTGATGGCCGATATCGCGATGTCCTGACGACGCAAACTGGCGCGGCTACCGTTAAAGCGCAGGTATTGTCAGCACAAAACGGCATAATGAATCCAATATTCAGGCTGGATTCGATATGAACCTTCACCAATTCCGTTTTGTCCAGGAGGCGGTTCGCCGCAACCTCAACCTGACCGAGACTGCGCGCGCCCTGCACACCTCTCAGCCGGGGGTATCCAAAGCCATTATTGAGCTGGAAGAAGAGCTCGGGGTAGAAATCTTCGCCCGCCATGGCAAGCGCCTCAAGCGTGTGACCGAGCCGGGTGACCATGTTCTTGCGAGCATAGATATCATCATGCGCGAAGTCGGC
>JANMBW010000537.1:0-6098 GCA_031360565.1 Polaromonas sp. | reverse complement strand
ATTGGCACATCTCCGAGGGCACCGACTGCATCGGCGTGGTGGGCACAACAGGCGAATCACCGACCGTCAATGTTGAAGAACATTGTGAAATCATTCGGGTGTCCGTGGAACAGGCCGCCATGCGGGTCCCCATCATGGCCGGTTGCGGTGCAAACTCGACCGCCGAGGCCATCGAATTAGCCAAATTTGCCAGACAGGTGGGCGCCGACTGCCAGTTGCAAGTTGTGCCCTACTACAACAAGCCGACCCAGCAAGGCCAGTACCTGCATTTCAAGGCGATTGCGGAGGCTGTCGGCGATTTACCCACCGTGCTGTACAACGTGCCCGGCCGGAGCGTGGCAGACCTGGCACATGCCACAGTGCTACGCTTGGCCCAAATCCCGGGCATCGTCGGTATCAAAGAAGCGACCGGCGATATCGAGCGCGCACAATGGCTCATCAAAGAACTTCCGCCAGGTTTTGCGGTCTACTCCGGTGATGACCCGACAGCAGTCGCGCTGATGTTGTGTGGCGGACAAGGCAACATCAGCGTCACCGCCAATATTGCCCCGCGCTGGATGCATGAGTTGTGTGGTGCCGCGTTGGCTGGAAATGTGAAGCAGGCGATGGCCTTGCAAATGAAGCTCTTGCCGCTGCATAAAAACCTGTTTATTGAAGCCAACCCGATTCCCGTCAAATGGGCCATGGCGCGCATGGGTTTATGCGGTCCCACCTTGAGATTGCCGATGACGTCGCTCGAAACATCCAACGAAGCGGTTTTGGAAGGCGTGTTACGCCAGTGCCAGCTGATCTGACTTTTTAAGGAATACCACGTGAAGACATTTCAAAAACGCGCCACCCCATGGACCACCAAGAATGCAGCCACCATCTCGGTACTGATGGCCGCAATGGTTCTGGCAGGCTGCTCCAGCGTGAGTGATCTGCTGCAGGGTGACAAGATAGATTACAAATCCAGCGGCAAGGCAGGTCCCGGGCTGGAAGTACCACCTGACCTGACGCAGTTGTCCCGGGAAACCCGTTATGTGGTGCCGGGAACCACGGTCAGCGCCAGCGCTTACCAGGCGGGGCAGGTCACCCAGGCGGTACCAGTCGCTGCGGCAACGGTCGGCGATGTGCGGGTTGAGCGTGCCGGCAACCAGCGCTGGCTGGTCGTCAGCCGGCCAGCCGACAAGCTCTGGAGCCCGGTGCGCGACTTCTGGCTGGAAAGCGGATTCTTGTTGGCGCTGGACCAAGAAAATCTCGGCATCATGGAAACGGATTTTTCTGAAAACCGTGCCAAGCTCCCACAGGACTTCATCCGGAACACCATCGGCAAACTGTTTGAGGGCTTGTATTCCACCGGCGAACGTGACAAGTTCCGGACCCGGCTGGAGCGCAATGCGGCGGGCGGTACCGAGATATTTATCAGCCACCGCGGCATGGTTGAAACCGTGAACTCGCGCAGTGGCAGTGCACCCTCGTCCGGTGGCGATACCATTTGGCAACCCAGGCCAGCAGACCCGGAACTCGAAGCCGAATTTCTGCGCCGCCTGATGGTCAAGCTGGGCGTCACCCAGGAACAGTCCCGCGCACTGATTGCCGCCGGCACGTCCAAACCCACCGCCCGGGTTGCCACGGTCAATGGATCGCCAGCCGTGCAAATTGAAGAAGACTTTGACCGGGCCTGGCGCCGTGTCGGTCTGGCGCTGGACCGCACCGGCTTCACCGTCGAAGACCGCGACCGCGCCCAGGGCACATACTTTGTGCGCTATGTTGATCCTTCCACGGATACCAAGGAACCTGGCTTTCTGAGCAAGCTCTTCAGCGGGTCAAGCGCATCCAAACCTCCGCTGAAATACCGCATCAGCGTAAAAAGTCAGGGTGACAGCACCACGGTCTCCGTTCTCAATGCACAGGGGGCGGCTGAGTCATCTGCCAATGCGCAGCGAATTGTTCAGGTGATCGCTGACGACATCAAATAAGCCGGCTTGCGAGGCTGCTATAACCGGCAGGCCTGAGCCAGGATAACGAACTTGAGATTCAGAAGTCTGGGCAGCGGTAGCACGGGTAACGCACTGATCATTGAGTCAGGTGGTTCACGGCCCACACGATTGCTTGTCGATTGCGGCCTGGGTATCAAGCAGCTGATTTACCGTCTCGGTGAATCAGGATGGCTTCCTGAAGACCTCGACGCCATCTTTATCACCCACGAGCATGGCGACCATATTGGCTGCGCCCTTGCCTTGTCGCTGCGCTTCAACATCCCGGTCTGGATGAGCGGCGGCACCTATGCGGCCATCGGTTCGCCAGATTTTTCGGGTCTGCTTGGCATCGCCCGGGACAGCCAGCCCATTGATCTGGGTGGGCTGCAGTTCACGCCCTTTACGGTTCCACACGATGCCCGTGAGCCGTTGCAGATCAGCTGTACCGATGGTGCAGCCAAGCTCGGGGTCCTCACCGATCTTGGCCATGCCACCAGTCATGTGATGGACAACCTGAAAGGCTGCGATGCTTTGATGCTGGAGTGCAACCACGATACCGACATGTTGCAAACGTCCCCTTATCCGGCGTTTTTAAAGCAGCGCATTGGTGGCGGCTACGGCCACCTGTCCAACACGGCGGCAGCCGATATTGCACGCGGCATACGGCATCAGGGGCTCAAGCAGGTGGTGGCGGCACATCTGAGCGCACACAACAACCTTCCGGCGTTGGCGCAGGCCAGTCTGGCGGGGGCTTTATGTTGTGGCGCAGACGATATTGTTGTGGCTACCCCTGACCACGGCTGTCGATGGATGACGGTGTAGGCACCAGCCTGCCAGCCTAACAGTCAAACCAGAACAGGCACAAAAAAGCCGCCTTACGGCGGCTTTTAAGAAAACTGAAAAGAATTACTTCTTCATCGCGTCTTTGGCAGCATCGGCGGCCTTCTTAGCAGAATCGCCAGCGGCGCCAGCGGCGTCTTTGGCAGCGCCAGCAGCGTCCTTGGCAGCACCAGCAGCGTCTTTAGCAGCGTCCACGGCACCAGCGGCAGCCGAAGAAGCTTGCATGGCGGCGCCAGCGGCAGCAGAAGCGGCACCAGCCGCTGCTTCAGCAGCAGGTGCTGGAGCGGGGACAACGACAACGGCTGGAGCAGCCGGCGCGGCAGGAACAACAACAACTTCTTCTTTCTTACCGCAAGCGGCCAGGGCGACAGCAGCAACCAGAACTGCCAAAACGAGAGATTTATTCATTTTTACTATCCTTGATGATTAAAGAAAACAATTTCCGGAAATTGTCAAAATTCAAACCGAATACCGGCAGTTTCTTGACCAGGAAGAAGGACTCGAGCTCTTCTGCCTAGCCTCAAATTATAGCTTGCTTTGTGGCGCTCAAAAAAGGGGTTTGAACAGCGAAAAAACCCGCATTGACCAAAAAAAGACATTTGCTAGCCTCGCCACGAGTCGGGGGGCAGGCTTGACCGCTAGATTCCAATAGTGGTGGCCGGAAACGCAGGAGAACTTCTTCGCAGACACTCATCGAGTCGCTCTTTGAGTGCGACACGTCTGGCCGGTTCGCCGCCCGCCACCCCTGTACAGTGAACAGCATCCAGACGCTGAAAGCCCCAGGACGGGCTCCACAGTGCGCTCGGCAGGTCATCTCCAGCGACAGTGTTGATTCCGCGACACTCCACAATGTGCGCCCAGGTACGCCGCCAGGTGACAAATCGGGCATGCCGTCTGACTACTTCATCGTAACGTCTGGCAAGCATGGTCAGTTTGCGGCCAGAGCGGGCCCAATCCTGAAGCGACTGTGCAACCGCACGCTCACCCAGTGGCCAGTCTTCAAAGTTGCTGTCAGACAAAATGATTTCCCGCCAACCCTGAGCCGCTGCCGTGGAAAAGGCCAGGCGAATCAGCGCTGTAAATTCGCTCTGTCCACAAAAGCGGCCCTGCGGCAGGATGAACGGGGTCGGTGCTTGCTCGTCAGAATTCATCTCGCGTCACTCCTTCACGGCATCAGCCGGCGGATTCACCGCATGGATCCATCCCGACCCGTGCCAATCCGCTAAAAGCTCCCTCGCAGCGGGGCTGGCCCTGGCGATATCTTTAGCCGACAGATGGCGCTGGTTGGCCAGGCGTTGCATCAACCGCGCGTCGGAACCCGCGGCACGGTAGCTTTCACCATTGATAAAGACGTGTTGCGGGTCGTACATCATCCGGGTCTTGGGGTCCAGCAAGATACCGACGCGAGGACCGGCTTCGTCCAAAGGATTCCACACCGTGTTCGCGTCATCGAACCATACCGTCGGTTTCAGTTCTGTCAAATGTTCACCCAGGGCACACGGCACGGCCAGACGGTCCCGCAAAGCAGCCAAAACCGCTTTGCTTGCGAAAGCCGTCAGCCCCGCGGGCACCGCAGCCGGTTCCGTTGTTGCAGTCTGGGTTCGGTCCTGATAGCGCAGTGATTGCTGTGACTCGGAATCCTCGCTGAAGTCTGCCAGTCGGCGCAACAATTCTGCAGCAAGCTCACGCTTCTCCGGGGCCCGAAACCCAATCGAGTAAGTCATGCAGTCTGCTGATTGACCATCTGGCCCTTTGCTAGGCACAGCGACACCTTCGTGTGCGTAACGGGGCGGCAGGTAAAGCATGTCGCCTGCGTTGAGTACAAACTCTTCCTCGCTCTGGAAATTCTGCAGAATTTTGAGCGGCACGGCTGGCTGCAGCGTGAGGTCTTTCTGACGACTTATTTTCCAGCGCCGCTGCCCGCTCGCCTGCAATAAAAAAACGTCGTAGCTGTCGAAATGGGGACCGACGCCACCGCCAGCCGTCGCAAAGGAGACCATCAGATCATCGAGTCGAGCATCCGGCACAAACCGAAACTGCTGCAGCAGCTCATGCGCCTTTCGGTCATGAAGGTCGACGCCCTGAACCAGCAAGGTCCAGTCAGGCTTGCTGAGTGCCGGCAAGCTGCGGGGGCCAAAAGGCCCTTGCTGCATGCGCCAGCCCTTGTCGTTGTGCGTGAGCAGTCGGGACTCGACATCCGGGCGCGCAGCCAGTGCGAACAAGGCTCGCCTGCTCAGCACAGGCGTCATCCCTGGCAGCGCCTGACGCACCAGAAGAGGCTTTTTCTGCCAATGACGCCGCATGAATTGTGCGGGCGTCAGACCCGCGAGTAACGATAAAGCTTGATTCACATCCATGTGACAATTGTCGGATGAAAATCACTTCTCCATGCGTTGTGGCCCTGACCTGGACTCTAAAGGACACCCTGGGCGAAGTGCTCGATGAGCTGGACGAGCCAGTGGAATTTTTGCTGGGTGGGAGCGATCTGCTCGCAAAAATCGAGGAGTCACTTGTAGGGCATGAGGCCGGTGACCGGCTCGAATTGCATCTGGAACCTGAACAGGCTTTCGGCGATTACGACGAACAGCTGGTTTTTCTGGAGGCCAGAATGCCCTTTCCCGCTGAACTGGAGGAAGGCATGATTTTCGACGGGAGCGCCCTTCCTGCTGGCACCGGCGCAGACATGCCATCAGACAAAATCTATACCGTCACAGATGTCTATCCGGAGCACGTCGTGCTGGACGGTAACCATCCTCTTGCAGGCATTGCGATCCGCCTGACGCTGGACATTGCAGAGGTGCGCGAAGCTGCTATTGCCGAGATCGATGCCGGCACCCTGGGTACTGGATTTTTCAAGCTTGAACGCAGTGTTCCCGGCAATGGAACACTGCATTGACAAGTTTTCTTCAGTAAGGCGTCTGCCGCCAGGCGCCTCTGGAGGGTTCAATAACGGTACAGCTGACCGTTTTCGATTCTGACCCGGTCGCCGACGCGCAGGTCGCCGGCCGACGCCATGTCGTAAGCCCGATTGGTGCCGTTATCTACCTGTACCGATACCCGGTAGGAGTCACGAGTAGCCGTCTGAGCATTCTTTTCAATGGCATTGCCGGCGAGCGCGCCACCTGCTACGCCTGCGATGGTGGCCAGGTCACGGCCTGAGCCGCCACAAATTTGGCGTCCCAGTACACCACCGGCAATACCACCTATGACTACACCGGCGCCGCTGGCCTGGCCGGGTTGCTGGGTGCGCACGAGTTCCACGCCGATAACGCGCCCGTACTCGACATACCCTGGGGC
>JANMBW010000535.1:0-8207 GCA_031360565.1 Polaromonas sp. | reverse complement strand
GCTGTTTTGGCCCTGACCTGATCACAGGCGTCAATCACTGAGAGTGATAAGCCATCTGAGGTACTCAAACCGGCGACGGCAGGCCAATTGGAGGCATCTACAAACTCTTCGACACAGCGCACCTCGCAGTCCGGGTTGATGTGGGCAATCCGTTCACGCATGGCCTCCACCTTGGCCTGACCGAATGTGGTGTCCAGCGCATGAATCTGTCGATTGATATTGGACTCAGAAACGTGATCCAGATCGATCAGGGTGAGGCGCCCTACTCCGCTGCGCGCCAGCGCTTCTGCAGCCCAGGAGCCAACTCCACCCACGCCGACCACCACCACATGGGCCGCCTGAATTTTCTTGGCGCCTTCCGCTCCATAGAGGCGAGCCAAGCCGCCAAAGCGGCGCGCCATACTCTCAAGATGTGGCGACTCAGTCACAAAGCGCTGCGCTCCACCCGCCAGATCTGGTATTTCAGCGCCGCCACAGCGCCAGACACTATCGCCGCCACCGCCACCATGCTGGTCAGACTCAGCGTCGATATGCCCGACAGCCCTTGCCCTATCGTGCAGCCCATTGCCGCGATGCCGCCTGTGCCCATGAGTGTGGCGCCAATCAAGTGGTTGGCAGTGTCTTCAGCGTCGCGAAATCCTTCCCAGCGAAAATTACGCGTTGCCAGGGCGTGCATGGCCGAGCCCGCCACCACACCCAACACCGACACAATGCCGATGGTCAGCAGCTTGCTTTTGTCACTGAAAAACATCAACCAGTCGAGGGTATAGGCCACGGGAGAAACAAAGCTCAAGGCTTCCATGCTACCAGAATTGGTGACCAGAAACGCCTCTTGCAGGGTGTCAGGGTGTTCAGGGACATAACCCAAATGCCCACTTACCCACCACATGGACACCACCACGCCGCCTATACCCAAGCCTGCCAACAGGTTTTCCGCACGTACAAAATCGCGACCAAAAAGCGCCCAGACGATCAGCGCCAGACCGATGAGGATGGACAAAATTAACCCGGCGTTAGCGGGGCTCATGCCGATCACCGTACCCAACCAGTCAGGCAGCGTCGCATTGCCAGAAAAATCCACCGCAACCCGATCAACGGTAGCCACGCGGGCCACCGCAGTGACCCCTTTGAGGGTCGCAAAGGCGGACAAGCCCATGACCACAAACACCACCAGAGACTTGAGATTCCCGCCGCCTATTCGCACCAGCGTTTTGCTGCCACAGCCTGAAGCCAGAACCATCCCAAAGCCGAACAGCAGGCCGCCTACAAGGGCTGACAGCCAGATAAATCGGCCTGACGCGTAAAGCGTTTTGGCGGGGTCAATTTGCCCGAGCGCAACCAACGAATAAAAGCCGATCATGGCCGCCCCCATAGCCATGCCCCATTGGCGCATGCGGGTCCAGTCGCCGAGGTTGACGACGTCACTGAGAGCACCCATGGTACAAAAATGGGTGCGTTGGGCAATCGCGCCAAACAACATTGAAAGCAGGAAGGCCGCCCATAAGACCTGATGCGACAGGGCGGTGATCACTGTGGTGTCCATGCCCCAATTTTAAGGTGGACTCAAAGGTCGCACCCTGCAGCGCCGGCGATGAAAATTATTTCAGCCTGCTTAACCGCTCCTTAGCAACGGAGGCAGCCTCGGACTGCGGATACACCTTGATCAGGTCTTCCAGGGTTTTTCTTGCCGACTTCATGTCTTTGAGTTCAATCTGGCAGTTGGCAATCGACAGAGCAGCTTCGGGTGCCCGGGCATGATCTGGTGCCAGCGTCAACAATCCCTTGAAATTGGCGACCGCGTCGCGATAGTTGCGAAGCGCATATTGAGCGTTGCCCAGCCAGAACACGGCTGACGGCCGGTAACCGCTTTGAGGATTACGATTGATAAAGTCCAGGAAAGCCACTTGGGCAGTCGCGAAGTCACCCTTGCGCAACACAGCCAAGGCTGCTTCAAAATCACGCGTCTCGCCCGGCGAAGCCACAAATTCCTGTCCATCGACGCTGATTTTTGACGGTTCAAACTTGCGCATGCGCTCGTCAACACCCTGGGTCAAGTCTTTTTGCCGGCGCTGGATTTCGGCAACATCGCGGGCCAGCAGCTCGTCCTGACCCCGTAACTTGGCCACCTCGGCGCGCAGGAGCTCGAGCTGATTGGACAGTTCCAGCAGGCTGCGCCGCAATTGAATGTTGTCATCTGCTGTTCTTCTCAATTCCAGCTGCGAAGCCTCAAATCTCTGCCGGAGATCAAGAATGGCTCGTCGGGCTTCGTCATCGTCAAAGAGGGCTGCATGAGCAGTTGACGTCAATAAAACACTGGTCAGGCCCGCTACAACGACGCGTAAGAAGCTAAGTTTTATCATCATGAGTTCTACGCAATCCTGGTCATTCCGGCTCTTGGGAGAAACTGTGGCTTAGCGGTAGTTGAGTTCGGCACGGCGGTTTTTAGCCAGCGACGCTTCGTCGGAACCCGCTGCAGCGGGCTTCTCCTTGCCAAAGCTCACCGCCTCAACCTGGGCGTCGGTGACGCCTAGAAGTCCGAGAGCCTGCCGTACGGCTTCGGCCCGCCTTTGACCCAGTGCAAGGTTGTATTCCCGACCTCCACGTTCATCAGTGTGACCTTCGATAGCCAACCTTCTGGTCTTGTTGCTGGCCATGAATCGCGCATGCGCCTCGACAGCGCTCTGGTACTCCGATTTGATGACATAACTGTCAAAGTCAAAGTAGATCACCCTGGCAGCGCCCACTGGACCCACTGTAGACACGTCCGAGCCGGTGATCTGGACTGGAGCAACCGCACGGGCTGCCGGATCAGCCGCACCGGCATTACTAACACTGGTGGCAGTTCTGTTTTCAACTGGCACTTCGTCAAGTTTGACATTCGATCCACAACCTAGCAGCGCAGCTGACAGACCGACGACAACTAAAAGTAAGGAAGTAAAACGTTTCATGGATGAGCCTTGCTTGGAAATAAGTAAGAAAGCGCTGCTTGACTGTGTTGCCCAACGCTGCACGATAACTGTCAGTCGCTTGGTTGCCCTAGCGTGAGAAGGGGCCCCAATCTGGCTCTCGGATATCGCCACTGGAACCTGCCAACCTTGCCTTTATTTTGCCGTCTAGTGTGGTCGTCATCAGTGCTTCTCTGCCCTGTTGCTGAGTAGCGTAGACGATCAGCCGGCTGTTTGGCGCGAAACTGGGGCTTTCATCTGCGCTGGTATCAGTGATTTGGGTCACCGTGCCACTGCCAAGTTCCATGACCTGCAATTTGAACGCGCCGCCGACTCGGGAAATATAGGCTAACCATCTACCATCTGGACTCACAGCAGGCGAAATGTTGTAAGCGCCATTGAAGGTGACCCGGTCGATATTGCCGCCAGACGCGCTCATTCGATAAATCTGCGGTGCACCACCCCGATCACTGACGAAGTAGATGTTTTTTCCATCTGGCGAAAAAGCCGGCTCGGTATCAATGCTGGAGGACTGGGTTAAGCGGCGCGGCTCGCCACCATTAGCGTCAATCAAATAGAGTTGGGAACCTCCATCCCGGCTCAGGGTAGCCGCAATTTGTCGACCATCAGGCGACCAAGCGGGCGCACTATTGGAGCCCCGAAAGTTTGCCAGGAGGCGGCGCCTCCCACTTGCCACGTCATGTGCGTAAATCACCGGTTTACGCGATTCAAACGACACATAGGCGAGTTGGCTACCGTTGGGGGACCAGGCGGGAGAAATAATAGGCTCCGGACTGGCCAGTGCCGATTGCGCGTTCTCTCCATCCGAGTCTGCTACCCACAAAGTGAAACGTTGACTAACCTTTGTCACGTAGGCGATGCGAGTGGAAAAAATACCCTTTTCACCCGTTAACTTTTCATAGACAAAGTCAGCAATGCGATGCGCCGACAGACGCAGGTCGGCCGCAGTCACGGCAAAACTCTGCCCACCCAAGTCCAGACCGCGCACAATGTCCCAGAGCCGTAGCCGGACATCAAAGCGACCATCGGAAAGCGGCGTGACGCTGCCAGTGACCAGTGAATCGGCGCCCTTTTGCCGCCACATCGACAAATCGGGACGGGTGTTTTCATCGGCGATGAAACCTAGCGTGTCTGCAGCGCGAAACACGCCGCTACGCTCCAGGTCGGCCTTGACGATGGCGCCAATTTTTTGAGGCGCCTGCGCCTCTCCGCGAAACGTCGCCACCGCGATCGGGATTTGGGTAAGCCCGACACCGGAAACCTCGACACGGAACTGTGCGAACAAGGGCGTGGACAACAGCGCACCCGATAACACCACCACATCCCGCCGCCTGAAAGTTGAGGAATTAAAAACGTTATTTTTCATCTTGTCGGTTTAACCAATACAACTCAAAATATTTTCCAAATGAGGCCTGCGCTTGCATGGCGCACACGACGAACCCCATTGAACCATCCAAAAAACCCAGGCGAAAAAAATAACTGCGTAAAAATGCAACAAGACCTGAAAGCGCAGCCCGCACGATACTTGTTTGCTCCCCTTTTTCATGCCGCTGCCGGGCCCAGTCATGGCTGTACCGTTGCAGCTTTTCCCAGTAACTCCGGGGAGTTGGATAACTGTGATGCAACAAAGGTTGCGTCAGCCTGCCAACTTTAGCTTGCGGGTTGTTCATCACCAACTTCTCATGCACGAAATCGTTCGAAAAACGTGCACTTTCGCGCCGGAACAGTCGGAGCACATAGTCGGGCGTCCATCCGCAATGATGTATCCACTCCCCGCAAAACTGAGTCAGTCGCGGGATCTCGTAAGCGTCAGCCTGGTCTGACTTGATCGCAAGACTGATTTCTGCCATGAGTTCAGGCGTCACGCGTTCGTCAGCATCCAGTGACAGCACCCACTCCCCCTGCGCGACTTCAAGTGCCCGATTTTTCTGCGGACCAAAGCCTGGCCAATCTGGCGTGGTGATGATTTTTGCACCCAGGGCCAAGGCCAGCTCACAGGTGTTGTCCTTGCTCCCATGTTCGATCACCACCCACTCATCTGCCAAAGCCACGCTAGTTAAACACTGTTGAAGATTAGCCGACTCATCACGAGCTATCAAGATAACGGAAAAGTTCATAGTGCTGAGCGGCTTGGCTTAGCGCAAGGGAAGAACTCAAAAAAAGGAATGCGCATTTCCTATCGGCTATTAGTTATGAGCTATTAGCGCGCCTTCACCAAACCATCATCTTCACGGGGTCTACTCTCATCTGCTCGCGGGTGCCGGCTGATCATCAATACGCCCACGACGAAAGCAATCATGTGACCCTCGGGGAAGGTTCGAAAATGGCCGCTGAACAGGCTGGTGGCACACCAGGCAAGCAGGCACCCCCCCGCCATGTTGGCATAGACATCGCCTCGCATGCACTGCCTCCAAATGGTCAGCAGTAAAAAAATAAAGATGCCCAATCCAATCAGTCCGTTCTCGCTCCAAACGAATAGATACTGATTGTGGGGATCATGAAAAGGCATTGCGCGCCACCCAGTGTATTTTCTGGCAGCCATGGCACTGAACTTTTGTTCAAATCCCCCCGTACCTACGCCTAGAACCGGATTCTGGCGAATCATCTCCCAGGTGGTCTCATACATCACCATCCTTCGTCCGAGCGAGGTTTCAATCACATCGGAAGAATAATTCTGGGCCTCGGAAACACCCTCCATTACCCGGTCGCGTATCGATGAGGACGCAAGAAATGCTGTGCCACCTACTGCGGCGGCAACCAGCAGACCCACCATCAACCCTTTGAATCCCCGCCTGACGAAAAAATACACCACCAGTAGAACCAAGAACACCACATAACCGCTGCGGCCCGGCGTTACCCACGCGATGTTGAGAAGAAAGGCGAGAGCCAAAGCATAGAGTGAGTATTTGTAAAGTGGCCGCAAACACTGCGAGCCAAACCACGCCGCTAAAAAAGAACACATCGCAAAAGCCATTCCCTGCGTGGCATGCGAATGCAATACCCCCGCCGGATTAAATTTGAGCGCCGGATTGAGAACGGGAACCTTTAGTGCAAATGACAACACGAGGGCGACGGACGAAGTGACTAAAAAGGCGATCAGAAATCGGCGTTTAGGTAACTCATCCGAGAAAACCAGCACCAGGGGCAACACATAAATGATTTTTCGGTCAGTGAAGATGCTCTTGAGGGCATGCGCCATGGGGGCATCGGTGTAGCTTAATCCGACGAACTGCCAAGCCAGATGCAGAGCAATCGCGCAGGCGACCAACCAGGGAAAACTTTGGCTATCCAATTGGCGCCTATTTTTTGAAGCACAGGTCCAAAAAAACAGTCCTAAGAAAACTACAAAACCGAGGTTGGCCAGCGCAGTAGAAAAAAGATTCGCACAAGCAGCAAAAATTGCGGCGTTTTGCATCCAGTAAAGGGGCGGTACTGTCGCCCCGCGGGCTAAAAATAAGGCATTCATCTTTTGCTACTCTGTCATTTTTTAGTTATGCCGACGTCTGCGCCACATTTTTTTCCATCTGAACTGAAGCGCTTGAAACCACAACGGGTGAGATTTGACCAATGTGGATCCGAAAGTGCCGTTATGACTACCTTGCTCGACTACAGGAGGTTCCAGCCAATACATGTCTGTAGACAGCTCCCGGTCAATCTGCTCGAATAGATGGTCAATTTGCCGGGGAATACCGTGCTCGGCTATCCATTGCAGCCTACGCTTTGCAGCATCCAAAGACACGATGTAGGAATCCGCAAATTTTCCCTGGTTGCGAGGGTACAACAAGCGCCCGGGATGGATTTCATCATGCGACACATAGTAATGACCTCCGCAGCCCAAGAAGGTGACATGAGCGCCTTCGAGTGCCAACACTTCAGGCATCAGCCGGTTCAGAGTATTTTTAAATTTCGAGGCAAGGATCACATCGTCTTCGAGAATTAAGGCGTGCCCCATATTTCTTGTCACCATGAAATTAAGGGCCTGCCAGTGCTTCAAGGCGCAGGATTGTTGGGAGGGCGATAGCTCGGAGTTTCGAAAAAACCGCTGCCGCATCGCATCTGAAATAGCCGGCATATCAAAGTCCAGAATGAACTCAAACGGTAGCCCTATTGCGCCAAGCTGGGACTCAATCAATTTGCGACGTTCGAAAAATATCGAAGCATGAATCACAAAAATGGCGTCAAGCCCGGTGGGAAGGCCAACAGACTCAATTGACGCGGGGTGGAAAGGGGTTGGGGAAGTGATCACAATCGGCGACGTCGGATTTCACGAAAAGTGCGATGCAGCGCTGCATTAAGTTTAAAGGACACGATCGGACTGACTTTCCCGACCGATTTGGAGATCGCGGACAATAGCGCCGCTCACCACAACGAGATGGAACGCCATTTTGCAGCTAGTCAGAAAAGCCGTTAAGAAGACGACAAAAGGAACATCGGGAAAAAGGCAAAAGTGCGCGCGCTTTGCCACCTTTCGCAGCTCTGACTCATTCCATGGTTGCGCACCTGTGGGGCTGTCTCCACGTCGCGCGCAGAGTTGCAAACCATGACCGACCCTGTTCTAACACCATCCACACTTTCGTTGCGAAAACGGATCAGAAGGGTTTGGCCCTATTTTCGGGGTTCGCCCGCACCCTGGTCGATTGCAATTGGTGGCACAGTCATTGCTGCGCTGACCGAGCCGGTGGTCCCGGCGCTACTCAAACCGCTGCTGGATCGTGGCTTTCAGCAAACTTCATTGCAGCTCTGGCTAGTGCCACTGGCGCTCGTCCTGCTGTTCAGCGTGCGAGGCGGTGCGGGTTTTCTGGCCCAGTTTGGCTTGGCCAAGATCACTAACGATGGCTTGGTGCAACTTCGCAAAGCCATGTTTGACAAACTGTTGAACGCGCAGCTCAGTTTATTTTCGAGTCAAAGTTCCAGCGCCATTTCCAATACTGTCGTATACGAGGTGTTTAACGGCTCCTCGTTGTTGATCAATGCACTGATGCGGCTGACGCGCGATGTGTTGACCCTTGTGGCCCTGGTCAGCTACCTTGTATATTTGAACTGGAAACTGGTACTGGTCGTCGCCTTGCTCTTTCCGGCTGTGACTTTAGTCATGCAAGTGCTGTCGAAGCGGCTCTACCGGCTGACCAAACAAACTCAAGTTGCTACCGACGACCTGGCTTACGTGGTGGAGGAAAATGTACTGGCGCACCGCGAAGTCGCACGTCGACTATCGGCGCTTCTTCACCATCGACGAGCTCG
>JANMBW010000509.1:0-9686 GCA_031360565.1 Polaromonas sp. | reverse complement strand
CCAGGGCGGCAGCGTGACAGGCGGGACCGGCACGACGGCGCTAACGCCAAGCCTGGCCAGCGGCACCAGCGTGTCCTACACCTTCAGCTTCGTGGTCGGCACGGGCACCAGCGTGACCTCGACCGGCGTGGTGACGACGACCACGGCCGATCCCAACTTGGCGAACAACACGGCTAGAAGCGTAACTCTACAAGTGGCTCAAGCGGATGCAGCAACGCTTGTGAGTGTCCCAGCCACCATTTCTGCGAGCGTTGTCGTCTCGGGAACGGTAAGCTTCAGCAACCTGGGCGGTTCTTCGGCAATGGGCGTTGGAGGAACGGTAACGTTCTCAGCGGGCACTCAGCTTCGAGAATTCCCCGTTGGCGCCTACACCGCCACGATAGCGGGATTTCCGTCTCTTGTATTCCCAAGCACCATGCCGGGCCTGGGAACCCTCAACCCGAGCGTCACCACGACCTTCACCTTTACATTCCGTAGTCCCGGACTAACTGGCACCTATTCCGTCACCAGCACGGTTGCCTCTGCGACCCCAGACACAAACACCTCAAACAATGTGTCAGTCGCGCAAATGGCGCTGGCCACCGTTCCAAATAATGCGGTTTTGACCGGAGTGGTCTTTCAGGATATCCGGAAAAACAGGATGTTTGATCCTGGCCTTGACCTGCCTATCGCCAACTTCCGAGTGGAGGTAATCCGTGTAACGGGTACGGCCACCACCGTGATTGGATCGGGAACCACCGGCGCTGATGGCCGGTACACCATATCTGACTTAACACCGGGAACCGGTTACAGCGTCCGCTTTTTTGATGGATCAGGAAATGTGGTTTTCGGCACGCCGTTTAACCAGCAGATGATGACTCTGCTAGGAAATCCATCCACCGGCACAAATTCATTGACCAGTGCTGTAACGCCTGGCGCTGCAACGCCGCTGTCGACGCTTATTGACAACGTAACGCTCTATGCGGGCGATAACGTACAGCAACAAAACCTTCCGCTTGATCCGAGCGGGGTGGTGTATGACTCCGTTACGCGCAAGCCACTGGTGGGCGCTACCGTGAGGCTTGTATACGAAGGCAGCGGCGCATTCAATCCATCCTCACAGACCCTGTCTGGGACGGATTCTGTGGTTACGGGGACGAACGGTCTCTATCAGTTCTTCTTCATCAACAATCCGCCAGCAGGACTTTACCGGCTGGATGTCACACCTCCCGCTGGATACCAGCCACCTCAAGCCGTACAGGGCGGTGTGGCGCCGGCTCAGGGCGTGCTGAATGCCGTGCCTGGAATCACCTTGGTGCAACCCCAAGCCACCCCGCCTGCGGTTGGCGTCAACGGGGCAACCCCCGTGGTTGGCTTGGTGGGAGGCCTGGGCACCCAATACTTCTTGCGTCTGCAGCTGAATTTCCCGGGCTTCTTTGAGGTCATCAATAACAACATTCCGTTGGACCCCCTGAGTGAGGGCGCTCTGCTGGTGAGCAAGACGGGCAACAAAACGGTCGCGGAGTTGGGTGACTCGGTTCAATACACCATCCGTATCCGCAACACCACCGCAGTGCCTATTGGCGGGGTCACGCTCAGTGACATGTTGCCGGCCGGCTTCCGCTACATCCTGGGTACGGCGCGCCTGGGTGGCTTGGCGATTCCCAACCCGTCTGGCGGCGTTGGCCGGGAACTCACATTTGATGTGGGCACCATTGCTCAGCAAGCCACTGCCGAATTGACGTACTTTGTCAGACTGGGCGTTGGCTCGCAGCAAGGTGACGGCATCAATCGGGCGATGGTGATCAAACCTGTGCGTTCGAACACTGCGCTTTTCAAGGTCAATGTGCAGGGAGGCGTATTCAGCAATGAAGGCTGCATTACCGGCAAGGTCTATGTTGATTGCGATGGCAACGCCATGCAAAACAATGCCGGAGCCAGCCGAGAATTGGGCATACCCGGTGTGCGGCTGGTGATGGTCGATGGTACCTTCATCATCACTGACTCTGAGGGTAAATACAGTTTGTGCGGCGTCAAGTCACAAACTCACGTCATCAAGGTTGATCGCACGACGCTACCTAAAGGCTCGCGACTGGTGCCCTCAAGCAATCGCAATGCCGGTGTCGGAGACAGTATTTTTGTTGACCTCAAGGGCGGCGAGTTGGCCCGCGCCGACTTTATCGAAGGTTCATGCAGCCCCGAGGTTCTCGATCAGGTGAAGGCTCGTCGTGCACAGGGCGGTGTAACGGGCCCAGCGGGAGCGCTGCCTTTGAAGTTTGAAAATCGACCAGGCGAAGTTCCGCAACAGATATTGCCCTCGATTGGTCAGCCTGGCACAACCCCCTCAGGTTTAGGGGGTATGCGATGAAAACCATGGGTACAACCTGCTTTTCAGACCGGGTGATGATGAGCAGAACCCCGATTGCGCTGGCTGTGATGCTTGCCCATGGAATCGCGATGGCGCAGCCAGCCCTGAACACGACCAGTGCTGATGTGCCGGAGGCCAAGACTCTGTTTGAGACTGGCGGTCAGCAGGGCATTGGGCCTCGGCCGTTTTCATCGTTTCTCGACCGGCTGTCCTCACCAGTCAACAAGATCAGGCTTCAGGTCGAGGGAGAAAACCTTCCTGCTGATGGCGTGAGTTCAACAAATGTTGCGCTGAACCTCTTTGACAGGGAAGGCCAGCTCATTGCCGCCGATGTTGAAGTGACGATTGAAGTAGACGGCGGCGCACGCCTGTTGATGCCTGCTTCCCAGAACGGTGAGGTAAGCGGTGATCGTGGGGATATTGACCGCATCACCCCAGGCGTGCAACAAACGGTGAAAGGTGGCGCACTTCGATTCAAACTGATTGCGCCTTACAAGCCCGACCCGGTGACCCTCAAAGTTTCGGTCCGGGGTGCCGTTGAAAAAGTGGTGATTCGCTACGTTCCCGATTTGAGAGACTTGATCGCAGTGGGCCTGATTGAGGGCCGCCTGCGATCTGACAAATTTGATCCGCGCCAGATCACACCGGTTCGCGAAAACGATGGATTCGACAAGGAGCTAAAGGGCTTCACCAAAGACTTCAACGGAGGTAAAACCAAATTGGGCGCCCGCGCCGCGATGTACCTCAAGGGAAAAGTCAAGGGCGACTACCTTTTGACCATGGCCTACGATTCGGACAAAGATACGCGGATCAAACTTTTCCAGGACATTGATCCCAATGCGTTTTACCCGGTCTACGGTGACTCGAGCATACGCGGGGTGGATGCGCAAAGTTCGGGCAAGCTGTATGTCCGAATCGATGACAAGCGCAACTTTTTACTGCTGGGCGACTTCACCACTGCGGACCCTAATCCGGCCCGAAGGCTGAGCCAGTACAGCCGTTCGCTGCCCGGCGCGCGTGCCCATTACGAAGAAGGCAATGTCACCGCAAACGCTTTCGTCGCGCAGCAGGCACTTCGGCAGGTCACAGACGAGTTCCCGGCACGTGGCGTCTCCGGCCCGTATTCCGTATCGAACCCGAACGGGGTGACAGGCTCCGAAAAAATCGAAATCCTGACACGCGACCGTTTTCGGCCCACCAACATCATCAAAGTGACCCCGCTTAGCCGGAACCTTGACTATGAGTTTGAGCCCTTTTCGGGAAAGATACTTTTTCGCGCGCCGGTGCCAAGTTTTGATGACCAGCTCAATCCGGTGTCTATCCGCGTCACGTATGAGGTCGATCAGGGGGGCAATAAATACTTTGTCTACGGTGGCGATGTTCGCCTCAAGGCAAGCGAGGCCTTGACCCTTGGCGTGGCGGCGGCCCGTGATCAAAATCCGGCCGCACCCTATGAGGTGCTTGGCGCAAATCTCGAGCTCAAGCTCAGTAAAAATACCCAGCTGATAGCCGAGGTTGCGCGCACCAGCAGTGTGGTCAACAACAATGTCAGCGGCTTCAACACCAATGTGAGCTCCAATTTCGCCGGCAAGACCGGCGAAGTTCAGGGCAATGCGGCCCGCGTCGAGATTCGTCACGCAGATGAAGACTTGCGCTTTAAGGCTTATGCGTTGCGCTCCAGCGCAGACTTCAATAATCCGTCGTCTGGTATCACGGGCGGCAAATCCGAACTGGGCGCATCGGGTGCCTACCGAATCAATGAACAATTGGGTGTGACCGGTGAGCTCTTCCGGTCCAAGGACAGCATCAGTGGCAGTTTGAACCAGCAGGGCTCCCTGGGTGTTGATCTGAAAGTGTCCGATCGACTGACGATTGGCGGTGGGGTGCGCCGGGTTCAGCAAAACAGCATCAGTTTGACCCAGTCGACCGCCAGCAATTGCACGAACACCATGGCTGGAACCAGCACAGCGCCAGGTGCGATTGCGGGCTACAACACCGGCTACGGCATCAGTCAGGTGGGCAACCAGTCGATTGATCCGGCTACCGGACTCCCCGTCTTGTGCAATGTCGCCATCAATGCCGATACGGTAGCGCCCAGTTCGCTAGAGCGCACTTCTGTGTTCGGCCGAGCGACTTATAAGGTCACCGACTCGCTGACGCTGGACGGCGAGATTCAAAATGTATCGGGTACGGATCCAGCCAACCTTTATAGGCTTGGAGCGCGCTGGGCCGCCACGGACCGGCTGAACCTGTCAGCTGAAACCCAGCGAGAGTTTGGTGGTAACGGCGCGGCGCTTTACCGGATGGGCGCGGACTGGCGGGTGGCAGACAAGACCCGGCTATACAGCCGTTATGAGCGCAGTAACCAGTACAGCGGCGCCTACGGTCTCGGCGTCGGCCCGGTCAGCGATGCTTTCTCCCTCGGCATGGATACCCAGTACATGGAAGATGGATCGCTCTACAGCGAATACCGGCTACGCGACTCAGCCGCTGGAAAAGACATCCAGCGAGCGCTGGGTCTGCGCAACGGCTGGCGTCTGGCCGAAGGTCTCCGGATGACCACCAATGTGGAGCGACTCAACAGCACCGCCGGAAATGCCACCTCGGCTGCAGTCGGGCTCGAATACACCGCCAGCCCGCTCTGGAAAGCGTCTGGCCGAGTGGAATGGCGTGAAGACACCAACAACACCAACTGGCTTCTCACGGCTGGTGTGGCCCGGAAGCTTGACCGCGACTGGACGCTGTTGGCCCGTGAATATGCCAGCATCGTGAAGCCTCGCAACGCACTCGGTTCTGATAAGTTGCAGAGTCGCTTCCAGGTAGGGTTTGCCTACCGGCCGGTCGACAACAACCAGTTCGATGCGCTGGGTCTGTATGAGCGCAAGACAGACCGTGACTCGACGCCGGGGACGCAGAGCAACTCGACCACGGATGTAGTCAGTTTCCGCGGAAATTATCACCCTAGCAGGGCCTGGTGGTTATCCGGGCGTTATGCCTATAAAAACGTCAACGAGTTGCTGTTGGGCTCGATCAATGACAGCTACAGGGCGCAACTGTTAGGTGGACGGGTCACTTATGACATCACCAATCGCTGGTCAGTAGGCGGTCTGGTATCCATGTTGCAGGGAAGTGGCGGAGACCGTCAATATGCCTATGGCCTGGAGGTCGGTTACGTTGTGATGGATAACCTGTATGCGACGCTTGGCTACAACTGGCGCGGTTTCAGCTCTTCCGGTACCGCCGCAGGCCTGACCGGAAATGATTACACCAACCGTGGCTGGGTCCTTGGTTTGCGCTACAAATTTGACGAAGACCTGTTCCGAAAAAATGATCCGGCAACCAACAAGACGATCGACCCTAACCTGATGAAACCTTAACGCTTGAGAATGGCTATGAACAAGCTTATCGCCTCCAGCAGCGCAACAACGCTGGTACTTTTGGCAGCGCTGGCGCTGATGGGCTGCGCTGCCGGCGGCGCGCTGAACGAGGCACCTGCGGCTTCTGCTCAAGGGACGGGACTGGCTCCTCAAAAGGCACGCATCACCGATGAGCGCATAGCGTCCGACCGGCAAACTCTTGATGGTGTGCAACAGCGGCTTCGAAGACTCAACGAAACAGGGATTCCCCAGAACAGCTACTCCTTAGCCAAGGCCCAATGTTGGCTGGATACCGCCCGGAGCCAGCATGATGAAAACGATCGCACCGGCTACATCGAGGAATCGTTGTCCGAGGCAATCAAGATTGCTCAGGCACTAGAAGCTGACAAATCCGCCCGGGCTGGCTATGACACGCCACTGGTAGCGCGAAGCTCCAAGCTCAGGGACGACTTGTGGGCGCAACTGGCCAATTACAAAAATCAGCCGGCGACTCTGGCTTGCAATGCCAAAACGGTGGCGTGCGCCGAAATACGATTGGTCCGAGCTGGGCATGCGAACGAGCAAACCGGATGGCGACAGGCGACCCCTTATGTGCAAATGGCCGAAGACGCTTTGCGGGTGGCCAAGATTGAAGCCGATAGTTGCGTACAGCCCAAAGCACTGCCTCTGGTTGCAGCCGGCGGTGCCAGTGCCACTGCAACTGCTTCGCCAGTTTCGATCGGCAAGGCAGGCGCCATCAGCCGGGAAACCTATGTATTGCTGACAGACACGCTGTTCAAATTTAACAGGGCGGGCGCCGCTGACATGATTGTCGGTGGGCAACAGCGACTGGCTGATGTCGCCCGGCGTTTGAAGGGGTACCAATCTATTCAAACCCTGGTGGTGTTGGGCCATACCGATCGCATGGGAACGGATGCTTACAACGACAAACTTTCGCAAGCCCGGGCAAAAACAGTTCAGGCACAACTGGAGTTGCTGGGCGTCAAGTCTGTCTCGTCAGTGGCCGAGGGCAGAGGCAAGCGTGATGCAGTGAGCAACTGTTCGGCGAATCAAAGCCGCGCGAAACTCATTACCTGCCTACAACCTGACCGCCGCGTCACGATTGAAGTGAGCGGTGTCATCAAGTAGAGCCGTCAATCGGGCAACACGGCGGTAACTTCGATCTCCAGGCGAGCGCGTTGCTCGACCAGGGCCGATACCTCCACACATGTCATGGCTGGAAAGTTTCGGCCCATGACCTCGCGGTAGGCCTGGCCCAACTCTTTCGGTCTGGCTAAATACTCTGCCCGGTCCACCACATACCAGGTCATGCGCACCATGTGTTCCGGGCCTGCCCCCCCCGCCTTCAACACGGCAGCAATGTTTCGCAGGGCTTGGCGGGTCTGGTCAATGAAGTCATCGCTTTCAAACTGCTGGGACGCGTTCCAGCCAATTTGACCACCGACGCAAATCAGGGATCCGCGGGCGATGATGCCGTTAGCGTAGCCCTTGGGATCTGGCCAGTCTGGCGGTTGGAGTCTTCTCATGGAGTCAGCGCTGAGTCTGTTTGGCGCAATTTGAAGCGTTGCAATTTTCCGGTCTCGGTACGCGGCAACTGGCTGACAAAGGCCACCTGCCGCGGGTACTTGAAAGGTGCGAGTGTCGCTTTAACGTGCTCTTGAAGCATCTTGCAAGTCTCTGGCGTCGCCGGATAATCCGGCTTTAAAACGACGAATGCTTTGATCACCATGCCACGCTCTTCATCGGGCAACCCGACCACGCCGCATTCGGCGACTGCCGGGTGGTTCAGCAGCGCATCTTCGACTTCTGGGGCGCCGACGTTGTAGCCTGCCGTGATGATCATGTCGTCGTCACGCGCCTGGTAAAAAAAGTAATTGTCTGGGTCCTGAATGAACGCATCACCGGGGTAATTCCAGCCGTCTTTGACATAGCTGGTCTGTCGCGCGTCATCGAGGTATTTGCAACCTGTAGGCCCCTGGACTGCCAGCTTGCCGACGGTTCCGCGCGGGACTTCCTGCCCCTGGTCATCCACGACTTTGGCTATGTAGCCAGGCACCACTTTGCCGATCGCTCCCCGACGCAGTTGACCGGGCACGCTGGAAATGAAAATGTGAAACATCTCGGTGGCACCTATGCCGTCCAGCAGGTCCATACCCGTCGCCTCCTTCCAGAGCTGGCGGGTGGCATCGGGGAGGGCTTCGCCAGCACTCACGCAAAGTCGGAGTGAGGGCGTACCCGTGTGCTTGGCGAACGGCGCCATCTGCCTGTACAAAGTGGGGGCGGTGTAGCAAATGGTCGCGCGCACCTCGCTGATCAGCCTGACCATGGCTTCAGGCGTGTAGGCGATCGACGGAAAGTAAACCGAGGCACACGCCCGCATGGGAAACAGCAGCAGGCCGCCCAGACCAAAAGTGAACGCAAGCGGTGGCGATCCCACCACAATGTCATCCGGCTCGGCCTTCAGAATATGCCGCGGCCAGGCTTCGCAGGCCGCCAGCACGTCTCGATGGGTGTGTACCGCCGCCTTGGGCTTACCGGTGGTCCCGGATGTGAAGGCCAACAGGGCGACGTCGTCAGCCGCTGTCAGGCACGGCGCGAAGTCACCATTTTTCTGGCTTGATAAATTCGCCAGCGAGCCCGGCGCATTCAGGTTGAACGGCACGATGACTTTCAGAGTTTGGCTTTGCACTTTTGCAGTGTTCAGCTCATCCAGCAGGCTGGCCTCGCACAAAGCCAGCGTCACTTGGGATTTGTCGATGATGTCGGTCAGTTCTCTGGCCCGCAACAGCGGCATGGTGGCTACAGCAATGAGGCCGGCCTTGACAGTACCCAGCCAGGCCAGTGCCATGCCAATCGAATTTCCACCGCGTAGCAACACCCGATTGCCCGGCACCAGCCCAAATTCTTCCGTGAGCACTTGTGCGATGCGGCAGATACGCTCTTTCGCGTCGGCATAGCTGAGCGTGATCCGATCCGAACGCAGAAATGGCCGATCCAACAGCCGTTTATCTTCGATTTTCGCCAGCAAGACATCGACCAGATTAGCTTGAGGGCTGATGTTCAGCTCGGGCGCCTCATAACGCATGGCACTGCGTTGACTGAGCGGCGGCAAGCGGTCATGAACAAAGCGGTCTGTCTGAACAGACAAACCCGAGGCCAGGGCGTTAGTGATCATTTCAGCACCGCCCTTCCAATGATGAGCTGTTGAACTTCGGTAGCACCTTCATAAATGCGCAGCGCTCGAATGTCGCGGTACAGGCTTTCAACTTTGGTGCCCACCTTGACGCCGAGGCCACCATGCATCTGCAGCGCCATGTCGATCACCCGCTGCGCGTTTTCGGTGGCAACCATTTTTGCCATGGCCGCTTCTGCGGTAACTCGTGAGGAATTGCCGCAACGTTGGCCTTCATCACGGATCCATGCAGCTCGGTAAGTCAGCAAGGCGGCCGAGTCGACCAGCGCAGCCATCTCGCCGATTTTTGCCTGGGTAAGTTGAAAGTCCGCCAGCTTCTGCCCGAACATCTGACGCTGCTTGGCATATTGAACGGCCTCGGCCAGAGCACGCCGCGCCATGCCGACTGCAGCGCCCGCCACCGATGCCCGAAAGATATCGAGCGTTTGCATCGCCAGTTTGAAGCCGCCGTGCAGCGTACCCAATTGACTGTCCTCCGCAATCACGCAATCGGTGAAGCGGAGCGTAGCCAAGGGGTGTGGCGCCATCACGGCAATCTGTTCACTGCTGTCGAGACCTGGCGTGTCGGCGTCAATAAGGAACGCCGTGATGCCACGCGTGCCGGCAGCAACATCGGTCTTGGCAAAGGTGACGTAAAAATCCGCGATGCCGCCGTTGCTGATCCAGGTCTTGTTGCCGTTGATGACCCATCCTCTGGCTGTGCGCGTGGCCGTAGCTTGCATCGCGCCAACGTCAGAGCCAGCGTCGGCCTCGCTCAGAGCAAAGGCGG
>JANMBW010000488.1:0-1655 GCA_031360565.1 Polaromonas sp. | reverse complement strand
CGCCATGGTGGGGGTGATCGGCACGCTGGCGGGATTGCTGCTGGGCCTGGGCATTGCCGTCAACATCGACGTGATTGTGCCGGCGCTGGAACGGCTCTTGAACGCCAGCTTTCTGCCCAAGGACATTTACCTCATCAGCCGCATGCCCAGCGAGCCGCAATACAGCGACATCATGCCGATTGCGGTGATTGCACTGGTGCTGGCCTTTCTGGCCACGCTGTATCCGAGCTGGCGCGCCAGCCGCGTGAATCCGGCTGAGGCACTGCGCTATGAATGAAGAGATGGCCCCCACGCTCCCCACTTCGTGTGGTTCGCTGCCCCCCGAGGGGGCTGAACTTGCTCGGGGCGGCCCTTCGCTGCGTTCGATGACCCCGACGCCCCCCTCTGCGAGTGATTCGCTGCCCCCCGAGGGGGCCGCTGCGCCTGCGGTTTCGCAAAGCCAGTCCCGCGGCCCCGGCTTGAATGGGGAAACCGTCCTCAGTGCCCAAAGTCTGACCAAGCGCTTTGTGGAAGGCCGCCTCGATGTCACGGTTTTGAAAGGGGTGGACCTGCAAGTCCATGCCGGTGATACGGTCGCCATAGTCGGCACTTCGGGTTCCGGCAAAAGTACCTTGCTGCATCTGATGGGCGGGCTGGACAGTCCTACTACCGGTAAGGTGCTGCTTAAGGACCACGACTTGGCCAGTCTTTCTGCTGACAAGCAGGGCCAGTTGCGTAACCAGCATCTGGGTTTTGTTTACCAGTTTCACCATTTGCTGCCCGAGTTCAGTGCGCTTGACAATGTTGCCATGCCCTTGTGGATTCGGCGACTAGCCCGCATGGAATCGGATCAAATTGCTACTAAAATGCTAGCAAATGTAGGGCTTGAGGATCGTCTGCATCACCGCCCGGCAGAGCTCTCCGGTGGCGAGCGTCAGCGTGTGGCGATCGCGCGCGCACTGGTCACGCAACCCGCGTGTGTGCTGGCCGACGAACCGACCGGCAACCTGGACCGAGCCACCGCAGAAGGCGTGTTTGAACTGATGCTGCAACTGGCCCGCGATCAGGGCACGGCATTCATTGTGGTGACGCATGATGAGTCGCTGGCAGCGCGTTGTGCCCGGCGCTATCGCCTGGTTGAAGGACGTTTGTCGGCATGGGCATGAACTGGCCCACCCCGCGCGCATGACAGACCACTACACCGCCTTGGGGCTTAGCAGCGCCGCGACGCTGGCTGAGGTTAAAAAGGCCTTTCGCCAGAAAGCGTCGTTCTACCACCCTGACAAAAACGCTGCCCCGGATGCGGCTGCGCGTTTTCGTGCCGTACAGGAGGCCTATGAGGTGTTGTCTGACGCGGCCAAGCGCCAAGCCTATGACGACAACCGTCGCCGAAATTTGCTCGACAGCCCCCTGGATACCGCGCGTGAAATCTGGACAAACTATTTCAACCCGCTGGTGTGAACGCTTGCCCCTCAAACGCTATCCAACGACCTGCCACTGGCTGCTTCATGACCTTTTCTCCCTTTTTTCTTGACCTGCATTCGGCTTACCAGTCTGAGCTGGAAGACCTGACCTTCGACTCGGAAGGGCGGGACGTTCTGCGTCAGCGCTTGACAGACAAGCGCCAGGAGATAGGTTTTTTGGTCCAGATGATGGAACTCAGCCCCGAAATGGTG
>JANMBW010000483.1:0-2364 GCA_031360565.1 Polaromonas sp. | reverse complement strand
CACTGGCGTCCTGCTCGACGCCGACACAGCGGTGACCGGTATAGATGTGCTGCGGCCCTAATTGGCCAAGCGCCTCATCAAACAAGATACGGTGCAGCTGGCAGCGGTGTATGCCGACCTCTGGCAACGGGTAGCCAGCATGCCGGCCGCGCGGTTCGCTATAAATGAATTGCCCGTGGCGGTTGAAAAACACGCTTTCGAGGTTTTCGATGCCGGCTGCTTCCAGCTTGGCCTGCACGCCTAGTGCGGCCAGTTCGCGCATGCCGTGCGGCAGCAGCGTGATGCCGACGCCGAGTTCTTTGACCTCGGGCACCGACTCGTAAACGTCGCAGGGCAGGCCCCGGCTGTGCAGGCCCAGCGCGAGGGCCAGGCCGGCGATGCCGCCGCCAACGATTGCCACTGGGGCGACAAGGGCGCTTGGGTCAGTGTTCAAACAATGCTCCGGTCTCGCTGATCGATACCGTTAGCATACACACAATCTGGCTGGTTCCAGCCAGAGAGCCAGGCTCATTCAGCCGTGATGGCGTTTCGCTTGATCACAGAACCCCAGCGCTGATAGTCCTGCTTGACCGTGGTGGTGAGTTCGCTGGTCGAGGATGAGGCAGCGTCGAGGCCCGACTTGGCCAGTGCAGCGCGCACATCGGGCATTTTCATGATGGCAGCGATCTCAGTGTTGAGGCGGTTGACGACGGGTGCCGGCGTTTTATTGGGCGCAAAAAAGGCGTACCACATGTCGACGTTGACATCCTTGACGCCCAGTTCCTTGAAGGTCGCTACACCGGGCGCTACCGGGTTACGGGTGTCGCTGCCCACCGCCAATGCGGTGAGTTTGCCGGCACTCACAAAACCCTGAGCCACGTGAATCGGTAAAAAACCCACCATCAGCTCGCCCGCCAGCAAATCGGTCACGTAGCCGGCAGTGCCGCGGTAAGGCACATGCAGCATGAAAAGCTGGGTACGCGTCTTGAACAACTCCATCGCCATGTGGTGCGGCGTGCCAATGCCTGGCGAGCCGTAGGTGATGGAGCCTGGCTTGGCCCTGGCTTGTGCAATCAGCTCTTGCATTGACTTGATGCCGGTCTTGGGGTTGGCCACCAGCATCAGGGTGCCAAAGGCCGCCATGGACACCGACGAGAAATCGTCTACCGGGTTGAAAGGCACGTTTTTATACAGCTGTGAAGCCATCAGCATGGTGTTGGCGCCCATCAGCAGGGTGTAGCCGTCAGGCGTGGCTTTGGCGACGTTGTCGGCGCCAATGTTGCCGCTGGCACCGGGTGTGTTTTGCACCACCACGGGCTGGCCTAGCCGCTCGCTCAACTTGGGCGATACGGTGCGGGCAATCGTGTCCATGCCGGTACCCGGCGTGAACGGCACGATGATCTTGATGGTCTGGCCGGGCCAGGTCTGGGCCTGCGACAGCGCTGCACAAGCCATCAGCAGGCCAGCAAGCACGACGCGGGTTGTACGCAAACTTGTCTTGAATTTCATGGGTATCTTGTCTCGCTCTTTCAGGTCTCTTTGTCGCTCAGTTGATGCTGAAAACCGTCTCTGCATTGGTCTGAAAAAATTTCTTTTTGTCTTCGGGTGACATGGTCATGTTATCCATGGCGATCACCTCGTCAACCTGGTACTGATAGGGGTAATCCATCGCATACAGGACCCGGTCCACGCCCAGAATTTGCTGCGAAAACTTGATGGCGGGTTCCCAGGCCACGCCGCTATTGGTGATGTAAAAATTTTCACGCAGGTAGTCGCTGGGCTTTTTCTTGATTGGCTTCATGCTTTCGTAGCGCTGGGACGCCACCGTGGCCCGGTGCATGTAGTCCAGGCGAAAGGCCCAGAACGGCAGCGCTTCACCCATGTGCCCGATGATCATCTTGAGCTTGGGGAAGCGGTCGAACACGCCGGCGGTGATGATGCGCAGGGCATGCAGTCCGGTCTCTACCCCAAAGCCGTAGATCGCACCGTCCAGGCCGCACTCCTGAAACGGCTGGATCATGTTGGCAGGAAGCGAATTGGGGTGCAGGTAAATCGGCACGTTGTGTGCTTCGGCGGCGGCAAAGATGTCCCAGAACTTGGGGTCCGACAGGTACTCGCCCTGGGTATGCGAGTTAATGATGACCGAGCGCATGCCCAGCTGGCTGACGCCCCGCTCGATTTCCTTGGCGGCGGCCACCGGGTCTTGCGGTGCGACGGCGATCATGCCAACAAAGCGTGTTGGATGCCTGCGAACCGCCTCGGCCAACTGGTCATTGGCCTCCCGGCTGAAGGATACGGCCGTAGCATTGTCCATGATCTGCACGCCGGGTGCGGTCAGCGCGATCACCTGTTTGTCAATGCCGCATTCATCCATGTGCTGGAGTC
>JANMBW010000460.1:0-1919 GCA_031360565.1 Polaromonas sp. | reverse complement strand
CAGCGCGCCAAAGGGCTCGTCCATCAGTAACACATCCGGGTCTGCCGCCAGCGCCCTAGCCACCCCTACCCGCTGCTGCTGGCCGCCCGACAATTGATGCGGCAGGCGCTTGCGGTAGACATCCGGGTCCAACTCAAACTGCTCCAGCAGCGCGGTGACGCGACCACGGATTTTGTCGGAAGGCCAGCCCAGCAGTTGTGGCACGGCAGCGATGTTGCGCTCGACGGTCCAGTGCGGAAACAGGCCTACCGACTGGATCACGTAGCCCATGCGCAAGCGCAAATCACGCGGCCGGAAGGTGTTGATATCCTGGCCCGCAAAAAGAATCTGCCCAGCGTCATGGCTTTCCATGCGGTTGATCATTTTCAGCAGCGTCGATTTGCCGGAGCCCGAAGGACCGATCAGCATCACAAACTCGCCACGTTCAATTCTCAAGCCCAGGCTGTCTATGGCCAAACGGCCTGCAAAAGACTTGCTAACATTTTGAAATTCGATCATTTTCTGGGCGCCTGCGGGGCTACAACTCTGCCGATTGATCCATATCGGGCAGGCTGAACAAGCCGATGAGTACGCCAAAGGCCGCATCGGTCAGCACACCCAGCACCACCATCGGGATCACGCCAAGAAGCACCAGGTCCTGAGCACTGGCGAACAAGCCCTCAAACATGATCGCACCCAACCCACCTGCGCCGATCAGGGCAGTCACCGCCGCCAGACCGACAGCCTGAACCGCCGCGGTGCGCAGGCCCGCGAGCACCACCGGCGCGGCCAGTGGCACATCGACGTTGAAAAAAAGCTGGCTGGGTGACATGCCCAGTCCCCGTGCAGCGTCGCGCACGCTCACCGGCACCTGCTGCAGACCGGCGAAGCTGGCCCGCACGACAGGCAGCAAACTGTAGAGAGTCAGGGCGATCACGCCGGGCGCCAGCCCCACTCCACTGATGCCTACGCGCGCCAGGTCAGGCAAGGCGGAGGCAAGCCAGGCGAGCGGAGCCAACAGCAGGCCAAATAGCGCGATTGACGGAAGGGTCTGCAACACATTGAGTACCGGAAACAGCAGTGCCCCCACCTTCTCATGCCGTCGCGCTAGCCAGCCCAGCACCATGCCGAGACCAAAGGCAGGCACCAGCGCGAGCACAACGATCTGCAGATGGCGTGTCATGGCCTCCCAGAACGCGTTGGCGCGGTTGGCATACTCTTTCATGATCGATAGCTCGTCACACCAGCCACCAGCCAGCAGGCCAACCAACGGCAGCAGTGCGGCCAGCAACCACATGGCAGTCCGACCGCGTGTGAGCCGCATGCCCTGCACCGCTTCCGAAGCGATCAACCCAATTAGCAGCATCACTGCCCAAAAACCTCCACCGAGTGCGGTACGGGCCAATGGTGATGCCGTCACGGCTATCTGCGCAGCCTGTGCACCCGCAAGCCAAAGCAGTCCAGTCAGCAATGAGATGGAAAGGCCCGCTACCGCCCACAGCTGCCAGCGACGCGGTCGGGTCGCAGCAATCAGTGCGAGCAACGCTGCAGGCAATACCATCAGCCAGCCCGGGCCGTGCAGCACCGCCAACATCGATACCGGCTCGCCAGAGACCAGCCGATTGGGCGCCACGGTCAGGAAAGGCATGGTCAAAAGCACCATCGCGCTGAGCAGGCATAAAACCGGCAGCACCAAACTTCGCGATGAGGGCCCGTCTGCCGGCGCCGAATGCGACACGTGCGCAAGATCGTTGAAAGAACGTGTCATGGTCGGGTCACGCAGCCCTAATTAAAAACAGTACGCCTGCGTATGCAGTGCTTACTTCAGCAAGCCTTTGGACTTGAGAAAGTCACCGGCCACCTTTTTGGCGTCCTGCCCCTCGATCTGAATTTTGGCGTTGAGCGCCTGCAATGTGGGTCCGTCCAACGATTTAAAAACC
>JANMBW010000443.1:0-2005 GCA_031360565.1 Polaromonas sp. | reverse complement strand
ACCCCCACATCGGTGGCCTGGGCGGAAAGCAAGACGGCGGTCAGCAACTCAAACACACTGGTGTATTCCAGTTCGGTCACGGGCTCGGGGTTGGCCGCCTTGAGCGTGGCGAAAAAGCTTTCAATCTGCGCTTTGTTCATGGTCTGATTTTTACATGTGCGTTGATGGGGGAGAATGAGCGCCTCCACGTTGTCACGACCCACCATGAAACAAACACTGCGCTTCGTCTCGGCCTTGTTGCTGGCTGTCCTGCTCGCGGGCTGCGCCCTCCAACCCGACGCCGCGCCCAGGCCCAAACTGCTGGTATTTTTGGTGGTGGACGGCTTGCCCCAGAGCCAAGTCACCAGCTACCGCGACCAGCTGGCGCCCGATGGGCTGGCGCGTTTTCTGGACCGTGGCGTGTGGTTTGCAGACGCCCACTATGGCCACGCTTTCACCGTGACCGCGGCTGGACATGCCGCCATGCTCAGCGGTGCTTACCCGCACCGCAGCGGCATCATCGGCAATGACTGGCGTGATCCCCTTACCGGTGAACTGGAGTACTGCACCGGCGACACCTCGGCCACTTACATCGGTCACACAACCACGGCGCTGGACGGCACCAGTCCGAAAAATCTGAAAGTTGAAATGCTGGGCGATGTGCTTAAGCGCGTGGATGCACGCTCCCGGGTGATTGCCATTTCTGGCAAAGACCGCGGCGCCATCCTGCCCGCTGGCAAGACTGGCACGGCCTACATGTACATGACCAGTACCGGCCAGTTTGCGTCGTCCACTCACTACATGAAAGAGCACCCGGCCTGGGTCAATGAGTTCAACGGCAAAAAGCCAGCCGACCAGTATTTCAAAACCGCGTGGACACCGCTGCTGGCTGAAGCGGCCTATGCGCGCTCGCTTCCAGATGGCCAGCCCTGGTTTGGGGTGCGTGGCGCCAAGCTACCCATGCTGATGGGTGCGACGGCCGACACATCGCCCAATCCGGCTTATTACAGTGCGCTTTTGCGCAGCCCGTTTGCCGACGCCCTGTCGCTGCAATTCGCGCGCGCCGCCCTTGCGGGCGAAAGCCTGGGGCAAGACGATGCCACCGACATCCTGGCAGTCAGCCTATCGGGCCACGACTATGTGAACCACCAATTCGGCGCAGAGTCACGCCTCTCGCACGACCACCTGTTGCAGCTGGATCGCCTGCTACAAGACTTTTTCCGCGACCTGGATGCCACCGTGGGCAAAGACAACTACATTGCCATGCTCACCGCAGACCACGGCTTCATGCCCGCGCCCGAATTCAGCGCCCAACAGGGCCAAGCATCAGGTCGTGTCAATGGCACACAGGCCCTGGGTCGCATCAATGCGGGCCTGAGCCAGCGTTTTGGAGAAGGGCGCTGGGTGAGCATTTCGGGTGCCTCGCTGCTCATCGACAAAAAACTGGTGGCGCAGAAGCGGGTCGATGCCAACGCCGTGGCTGAAGCCGCGCGCACGCTGCTGATGGCCGAGCCTGCCGTGGGTGCCGCCTACACACGCCAGGAGTTGGAGCTCGGCAGCCGTACTGGCGCCCCGATGTTTGAGCCCATGCGCAAGTCCTGGCATCGGGATGTGTCAGGTGATGTGCAATTTGTGCTCAAACCGAACTGGATGTTTGCTTCAAGCCGAAACATGACGACCCACGGATCGCCCTACGCTTATGACACCCACGTGCCCATCCTGGCTTACGGTCCGCGTTGGATGAAGCCCGGGCGCGTGGACAGCCGGGTCGAGGTGGTGGATATCGCCCCGACTTTGGCGCGCTGGCTGGGGGTGCCGGTACCGTCTGCCTCCGAGGGCAAGCTGCTACCCCTGCCTTTTTAATACTAATCGGGCGGCGGCCTTTTCATAACCTAGGCTTGCTGCTATCGAATAAAGAGCAATTTGTACGCATCATCCGCTGGCGGATGCCTGACTGCCCACTCAACGCCGACGCTGCTGCGACGGCCGTCTTTCGCTACCATTGGGCAAATGGTTGCCAGTGATC